>JASHYY010000195.1 GCA_030042815.1 Thermoplasmata archaeon
CGACGAAGCGGCCGTCGTCCGCTCGGTCGAAAAGACCGGGCGGGCCGTGATCGTCCACGAGGCGGCGCGATTCTGCGGCTACGGGGGGGAACTCGCGGCCATCCTCGCCGAGAAGGCATTCTATTCGCTTCGTGCCCCGATCGCTCGGGTCACCGGCTACGACACGCCGGTCCCTTATGCGCTCGAAAATCTCTACCTGCCCGACACGGGGCGGATCGTCGCCGCAGCCCGCGCGACGGCCCACGCCGCCTAAGAGGGACCATGCCGTACGAGTTCCGGCTTCCGGACATCGGAGAGGGGGTAGCGGAAGGCGAGGTCGTCCAGTGGTTCGTCAGCGAGGGCGGCTCCGTCCAGGAAGACCAGCCGCTCGTGAGCGTTCTCACGGACAAGGCCAACGTGGAGATTCCGTCCCCGAAGTCGGGACGGGTCGTCCGGATCCACGCGAAGGTCGGAGAGAAGGTGAAGGTCGGGGGCCTCCTCGTCTCGATCGAGACCGGCGCCGAGGTTGGCCAAATTTCGGCCCCGTCCCCGAAGACGGCGGCGCCCTCGACGTCTCCGACCTCGTCGAGCGCACCTCCGTCTCGCGGCCCGCCCGCGCCCTCGGCGGCGGCCGGCCGAGAAGGTCGGGTCTTGGCCCCGCCCTATCTGCGCCGTCTTGCGGCGGAGCGGGGAATCGACCTGACCCAAGTGCGTGGCTCGGGCCCCGCGGGCCGCATCACCGAGGCCGACCTCGCGGGTGCCTCCGTCTCGGCCGGAGCCCACGCCGAGACGCTGCCCGCTTCGTCCGGGTCGACCCCCGCGACGTCGCCGGTGTCGAAGCCCGTAGCAACCTCCGACGCCCCCCGCACGGTCCCCGGAATTCCCGCGGCCGAGGTCAGAGAGCGGATCGCGATCCGAGGCATCCGGCGAGTGATCTCCGAGCACATGTCGGAGGCGACGCACCGCGCGGCGCACTTCACCTACGTCGAGGAGGTCGACGCCTCCGAGCTGGTTCGCCTGCGGGACCGGATGGCGAAGCACGTGGAGAAGGACGGCGTTCGGCTGAGCTACCTTCCGTTTCTGGTCAAGGCCGTGGTCGCGGCCCTGAAGGCCCACCCGAGGCTCAACGCGACGATGGACGACGCGCACGAGGAGCTGCTCGTTCGATCGGTCTACCACATCGGGATCGCGGCGGCCGCGCCCGAGGGCCTGATCGTCCCGGTCGTCCGTGACGCCGACCGGAAGAGCGTTTCTGAGCTCGCGCGAGAGATCCAGGACCTCGCGGAACGCGGGAAGGCCGGCAAGCTGAGCCGGACGGAACTCACCGGCAGCACGTTCACGATCTCGAGCCTCGGGGCGCTCGGTGGGGTGATGGCGACCCCGATCCTGAACTATCCCGAGGTCGGGATCCTCGGGGTCCACAAGATCCAACGACGGCCGGTCTACCGGGCCGACGGCACGATCGGGCCGGCGGACCTGATGAACCTCTCGGTGTCGCTCGACCATCGCGTCGTGGACGGCATCGAGGGCGCCCAGTTCCTCGCCGCCGTCAAGGCGTACCTCGAGGACCCCCACCAGCTCTTTGCTGAGCTCGCATGAGCGACGGGGCCGAGGTCGAGCCGCTCCCGTACGGTCCGGAGGAGGCCGCGGGCATCCTCGGGACGACGTGGGAGGAGACCCTCGTCTCGGCCTACCGTTGGATGGTGCTCGGCCGCGCCTTCGACGCCCGGATGCAGGCCCTGCAGCGCCAGGGCCGGATCGGGTTCTACGGGGCCGCCACGGGACAGGAAGCGGTGAACGTCGCGGCCGGCCTCGTGTCGCGTCCGGAGGACTGGGTCTTCCCCGGCTTGCGCGAGCAGTTGGTCGCCGTCGTCCGGGGGCTCCCGCTCCCGGAGTACGCCCATTCCGTGTTCGGCGATTCGCTCGACCCCGCCCTCGGTCGGCAGATGCCCTGCCACCCGACGGCTCGCGGCGTGCACTACGTCTCCATGTCGTCCGTCATCGGGACGCAGATCTCCCAGGCGGTCGGACTCGCCTACGGCCTCCGCCAGCGACGGGACCCGGGCGTCGCGTTCGCCTTCTTGGGGGACGGGGCGACGAGCTCGAACGATTTCCATGCCGGTCTCAACTTCGCGGGCGTGCTGCGCGTGCCGGTCGTCTTCGTGTGCGCGAACAATCAGTGGGCGATCTCCGTCCCCGTCGAACGGCAGACCGCCTCGCGCACGCTCGCTGCGAAAGGCGCCGCGTACGGCATTCCGGGCCGGCGCGCCGACGGGACCGACTTCTTCGCGGTCTTTCGAGAACTCCAGGCCGCGCGGAGCGAAGCGGCCGCGGACCGAGGCCCCTCCCTTGTGGAGTTCCTCACGTTCCGGATGACCCCCCACTCGAGTTCGGACGACCCCGGACGGTACCAGCCCGCAGAATGGGCGCGTCACGCGGCGAGGGCCGACCCGTTGGGGCGCCTCGAGCGTTGGATGACCGAGCACCGGGTGCTCTCCCCCGAGCTCCGCGAGAAGGTCTGGCGGGAGGCGGACGCGGCGGCCCGGTCGGCCGCCGATGCGGCCGAGCGGACTCCGCCCCCCGATCCCCGGACCTTGACAGAAGACGTCTATTCCTCGGAGGGGTCCGGCCGGAGAGCCCCGGCGGGCTAACGGAAGCGAGGTCGGCATGGCGGGTACCTACGCGCGGACGACCGAGGTGCTGGT
>JASHYY010000196.1 GCA_030042815.1 Thermoplasmata archaeon
GGACATCCTCGCGAACGCCGGCGGGGTGACGGTGAGCTACTTCGAGTGGGCCCAGGACATCCAGGGCTACTTCTGGCCGCTCGCCGAGGTCAACCAGCGCCTCGAGACGGTGATGGTGCGCTCCTACGCGGACGTGCACAAAGTCGCCTCGGAGCACAAGGTCCACAACCGCACCGCCGCCTACGTGCTCGCCATCCAGCGCGTCGTCGATGCGATGAAGATGCGCGGGCTCTACCCGTAAGCGGTCGGAAGAGCGAGGAGAGGGTCCGCCCGGGCGATGGCCGACGACCTTCCCCGCTGCCGAAAGGCGACGTGGAAGGACGTCGACACCTGGGCGGACCGGGTCGCCGACCTCGTCCGGGACGCGGGTGCCGTACCCGACACGATCGTCGCGCTGACGCGCGGCGGCTGGGTGCCGGGCCGACTGCTCTGCGACCGGCTCGGAGTCCACCGGCTGCTCTCGCTGCGCGCGCAGCACTGGGGCGTCACCGCGACCCCGAGCGGCCGGGCCGAGCTGACGGAGGGGCTGAGCGGCGGGGTCGCCGGTCAGAAGGTGCTCGTCGTCGACGACATCACCGACACGGGCGAGAGCCTGAACCTCGCGGTCGAGCACGTCCGGGCCCAGGGCCCCGCGCGCGTCGAGACCGCGGCGTTCCTGCACATCGACCAGGCGAAGCACGTCCCAAAGTACTTCGCCGAGGTGATCCCGCGGACCGAATGGGTCTGGGTCGTCTTCCCGTGGAACTACTGGGAGGACCTCGGCACCCTCGCCCGGCGGGCCGCCCGGGTCGAGCCCGGGATCGACGCGATCCGGGCGACGCTGCGACGCCGGTCGGGGCTCGACGTGCCCCGGAGCGACCTCGAGCGGCTCACCGAGTACCTTCCGATCGACTGACCTCGGCGAGCGCCGAGCCCCTCACGCGCTCGACGAGTCCGGGGGCGCGGTCCGCTGGGCGGCGGCCCGCAGGTACTGCTGGAGCACGCCGGCGCCGATCACGAGGCCGAAGCCGCTCACGATCAGGCCCGCGAGCAGCGGGATCTGGGTCGCGCGCGCGATCCCCTCGAGGTATCGGACGAGGAGGACGATCCCGAAGCTGACGAGACCGATCCCGACGATCGAGGTGGTCGCGACCAGGAACGAGCGCGGGAACCGGCCCCGGGAGAACATCCGGCGGATCGCCCGACCGGTCTCCCAGACGAGCGCCCCGAAGATCCACCAGAGGAGGCCCGCCTCGAGGAAGACGACGACCCGGTCGAGGAGCGGGTTCGCGATGTCGGAGTAGTAGGTGTTGTACCCCTCGAGGAAGCCGACTCCGACCAGCGCGACCGCGAAGAGGCCGAAGCCGAACGCCACGCTGCCCTGGCGAATGTCGGACGACGCGGAGCGGACCGAGTCGATGATCGCCTCGTCGATGTCGAACGTCCAGAAGATCAGGTAGACCCCGAGGACGATCGCGAGCCCGATCACGCCCCAGACGACGACGCCGCCCGCCGCCGCGAGGCCGAGGATGAGAAGCACGAGAGCGAACGGCAGGATCGTCTTCGCCCGCAGCTTCGGGTCCTTGAGCGCCCGCACGAGGGTGTAGTACGTCGACTCGATGCTCGCGGCCTGGCGGACGTAGACCCGGCGCACGCCGTCGACGCGCACGCGCGAGGCGAGGATCGGGAACAGGTACTCGTCCTCGGCCCCGTCGCTGACGAGGTAGGCGCTGGTCGCGTGGACCTGCTCGAGGACCCGGTCGAACTGGTCGGCGACCCGCCGGTCGGACAGCACGCCGACCTTCGGCGAACCGGTCAGGATGCAGACCTCGCACTCCTCGCCCGCGCCCCGCAGCTCGTCGAGCAGGTTCACGGTCGCGAAGATCGCGTTCGTGTCGGAGTCCTCGGGGTCGGCCGTGCCGAGCCGGGCCGCCGCCTCGAGCACCTCCGACCGCCCGACGACGGGGCCGTTCACGCCGGCCTTGCGGCCGAGGTCGTCGTCGCGGTCGATGCACACGACCAGGCGCATGGCCCGCGAACTATGGACGGCGGATGGCTTAACCGCTTGCGTCGGTGAGAATCGACGCCGGCCGCCGGGCGGGGTCCGGCGTCTGTCGGTCGAGGAGGGCCTCGGGCGGGCCCCCCGCCTCAACGCTTATACTCGCGCCCCTCCCCTTCCGGCGCCCGCATGCCGGACCTTCCCGACAAGGCGACCGCGTTCATCGACTGGTACCTCGCGGTCGTCGAGGCCGCCGAGCTCACCGACAAGCGCTACGGCGTGAAGGGGATGAACGTCTGGACGCCGTACGGCTTCCTCGCCCGCCGCAACCTCGACCGGGTCCTGGTCCGCGAGATCGAGGCGACCGGCTCCCATCCGGTCGAGTTCCCGCTCCTCATCCCGGCGAGCGAGTTCGCGAAGGAGAAGGAGCACATCAAGGGGTTCGAGGCCGAGGTCTACTGGGTCACGAAGGAAGGGCTGACCGAGCTCGACGTCCCGCTCGTGCTGCGGCCGACGAGCGAGACCGCGATGTACCCGGTCTTCGCCCTGTGGGTGCGCTCCCACCGCGACCTGCCCCTCAACGTCTACCAGATCGTGAACGTCTTCCGGACCGACACGAAGACGACCCGGCCGTTCGTGCGGGTGCGGGAGATCCACTTCTTCGAGGAGCACACCTGCCAGGTCGACGAGGCCCACGCCACCGACCGGGTCCGCTCGAACCTCGCCGCGTTCGCCCGGATGGCCGAGTCGTTCGCGCTGCCCTACCTCACGATCCGACGGCCCGACTGGGACAAGTTCCCCGGGGCGTTCTACTCGGTCGCCTTCGACATCCCGGTCGGCGGCGCCCGGACGCTGCAGATCGGCACGTCGCACCACTACCGCGAGAACTTCTCCCGACCGTACGGGATCCGGTACGAGGCGGCGGACGGCTCGCAGCAC
>JASHYY010000197.1 GCA_030042815.1 Thermoplasmata archaeon
CCGTTCCCGCGCCCGCTCGTACTGCTGTCGCAGTCCGTCAAACTTCCGGGAGGCGAACGCGAGACGTCCCGGCCGGGTAACGGTCCGGAACGCCGTGGGCTCTTCGGGCCGTCCGCTCACTCGGGCGTTGCGTCGCACGCCGACGAGCTGCAGGTAGGCCGCAAGCCAAGGGAAGAGGGCGGCGTTCGCCAGCCGAACCGGCCCACGGGCCGGAAAGGGACGGACATCGCCGGGTTCCACGGTCCGCGCGGCGTAGAGGCGCGGGATCTCGTCCTCCATCCACCGGGCCCGGGCCAGCAGGCCGCGCAGGTACGGGTCCCCAACGACCGCGCGGACCGTGAGGGACTCGCGCGCCAGCAGAAAGCCGCGTCCCGAGAGGAGGGCATCGAGCGCGGTCACGTCGTCGAGCACGTAGTTGAAGCAGGGCTCGGGCCCGGGCCGGCCGGACGAGCGCAGCCGCCGCAAACGGAGGGTCAGGTACGTCGCCGTGAGGAACCACCACAACGCCCCGCGCCGGACGACCACGAAGAAGTCGAGGTCGTCCCCGGCGGCCGGCTCCCCGTAGGCCGCCGACCCGGATACTCCGATGCACCGGACCCATGGCAACAGGAATCGCAACGGACCGGCGACCAGCCGCTCCGCCTCCGACCAGTACTCTCGGCCTAGCCGTCGGCGCTCCGGGAGCGAGGGCGGCGGGCTCCCCGGGGCGAACGCCCGGCCGCCGTCGACCCGGGCCAGGGACGGGCGCGCTTCGAGCCACTGGCCGAGCTCGGTCGCGGAGGACGGCCCCGTCCGAGGAAGGAGCTCCGCGAGGCGCTCGAGGGGCACCCCCGTCGAGAAATCGCGCGCGACCTTGAGGAGGGACTCGACCCGTCGGTCGACCGAATCCCCTGCCGGAACCTTGGACCGCGACGGACCGACCGACCCCGGCGCCGGCCCCGTCGATCGAATCCGGTGCCAACGGACGTAGTCCCGCACCGGTGGGACCCGGTCCCACGACGCCAGGCCGTGCGCGATCAGCTCCCAGAACGCAGCCCGAAGAAAGTGACGCCATGCGCCGGGCCGGCGCAGCATCTCCCCCAGGATCCGGGCCGCGTGCGCGGGCTGCTCGAGGAAGTACCGCGGGAGCGTGGTCGGGGACTCCCCGAGGAGGCGACGAACCTGAACGTTCCCGAAGTGGATGCGGCGACGCTGCCCGAGATGGTCGAGTCGCGTCGAGGGGAGGTCGATCGTTACGCGCCCGTCGGGCGCATACCAGCAGCTGCCGCCGTGCTGGCCGAGCCACACACCGAGGTACGACCCGTCGTTGACGATCCCCTCGCGAAGGGCGGGCGGGGCCGGCAGGCTGAGCAGCAGGAGCTCGTCCGACAGGTGGCCTCCCGTCCCGTCCTCGAGCCACTCCGCGTGCAGCTCGTGATGCAGCTCCCAGACCCACCGGAGGGTGGAGGCCCAGTCGCCCTCCAGGGCCTCCGGGACGACCGGCCGGCCCATGACGGCGTACGGTGGGCTCCGACCCCGTCCCTGCCGAAGCAGGGCGGCGACGGCGCCGGGCCGCGCGACGGCGTCCGAGTTGAGCAGGACGACCGAGTCCCCCCGGGCCCGGGCGAGCACCTCCTGGAGCGCGGCCGCCTTTCCCCGTCGTACCGGATCTTCGACCAGGCGGAGTCGAGGGTCTTCGGCGGCCAGAGCCCGTCCGACCTCCGCGGTGTCATCGGTGCAGCCGCTCGCGACGAGCCAGATCTGCCCCCAGGCCACCCCGTCGGGGAGCTCCTGCTCCAGCAGGGACCGTACCGACCGCTCGACCCTCGGACCGTCGTTGTGAGCGACGACCCCCCCGGCGAGGAGGTGTCCGGTGGAGGGCGCTCCGAAGGTCTGCGTGCAGCCTCCCCCCCGTCCCCGTTCGACCGAGAGTCGCCGCCGGTCCGACCTCCACCTCTCGGTCCGACCGTTTCAGCGAAACGCCTCGAGCAGCCAGAAGGCGTAGCGAGGACCCCGGGCGGCAAGGCCTCCCGCGCTCGGGATTCCGGCAGATTGGGCGGCGTCGACCGGGAGGCACCGAGCGGACAGCTCGAACGTCGGGCCGAGCATCGTGGTCGAGCGAGGGTCCGGAGTTCCCGGCATCGTGCGCGCCGTCGACCGCGTCTCGTTCATGGTTCTCCCTCGTCGACGTAGATAAGTCGGGACCGCTGACGCCGGACCCGCCGGGTGCCGGCCGCGATCGCGAGACTCGCCAGGACCGCGGCGGCGCCCACCGCGACCACGTCGCCGAGGGGGATCCCGACGACGGTCGACGGCAGCACGATCCCCACTTGAGCATCGAACGCGAGCGACCCGAACGACCCGCCCTCGGAACCGAAGACGACGTGGACCGCGGCGGCCGAGGGGGACTCGACCGTGGCCGAAGCGGCCGCGCTGATGTTGCTCGGGACACCCGAGGTCGACCGAACGGAGGCGACCGCATTCGCTCCGACCCATTCCAGGTCGTTTCCGGTCGTCGAGTTGGCGCCCGCGAGGAGCCACCCGGACCCC
>JASHYY010000019.1 GCA_030042815.1 Thermoplasmata archaeon
ACCTCATCTACGCGCTGGTCGACCGAGAACCGACCGAACTCGAGGCCCGGGCGGTCGACGTCGCGCTCATCCTGCACGCCGACCACGAACTGAACGCCTCGACGTTCGCGGCCCGCGTCACCGCCTCGACGCTGTCGGACCTCTACAGCGCTGTCACGAGCGCGGTCGGGACCCTGAAGGGTCCGCTCCACGGGGGCGCGAACGAGCGGGTGATGGAGCTCCTCGAAGAGATCGGCACCGTCGGACGGACCGAGGCCGTCGTCAAGGACAAGCTCGTCCGCCACGAGCGGATCATGGGGTTCGGCCACCGCGTCTACAAGGTCGAGGACCCCCGGGCGACGATCCTGCGGGAGTGGTCCCGCCAGCTCGGCGAGGCGAAGGGGAACCTTCACTACTACGAGCTCCTGAGGGCGCTCGAGTCGGTCGTCCACCAGGAGAAGGGGCTCTACCCGAACGTCGACCTCTACTCCGGCTCGGTCTACTCGCTGCTCGGCATCCCCCACGACCTGTTCACCCCGATCTTCGCCGCGAGCCGCGTCGCCGGTTGGACCGCGCACGTGCTCGAGGAGTACCAGGACCTGCGCCTGATCCGACCGATGGCCAAGTACGTCGGGGCGGTCGACCTGCCCTACGTCCCGATCGGGCAGCGGGCCTAGAGCGAACCGCGACCCCCCGCCCGAGGGGATTAGAGGGAGTTCGACCGTTACCGGGGCATGCGCACCGCCTGGCTCGCGGTCGGCGCCGCCGCGGCCCTCGTCGGAGCCGTCCTGCTGTTCGTCCCCGTCGTTCCCCAGGCGGACCAGCAGGTCGCGACCGACTCCGCGACGCCGTTCTATGAGGCGAGCTACGCGGGGTTCTCGCTCACCGGGAGCATCGTCGTGTCGGTCTCCTGGACGGTAGGGGTCGGAATCCCGGTGCAGGTCGCCGCCGCCGCGTGCCGCGGGACCTGCTCGAGCGTCCCCCACGCCGCGTCGGTCACGTACCAGGACGGAACGAGCGGCGCGTTCACGCTCGACCAGCCGAACGGCGGCTCGGTCATCATGGGAGTCCTCTCGAACGGGAGCCCGGCGGAGACGGTCACGTTCCGGATCACGACCGCGCTGAGCCCCGTCGCGTCGGTGGTCCTCCTCGCGGGCGCCGCCGTAGTGGCGCTCGGCCTCTACCTCGCGACCCCGCCGGAACCCCCCGACGACGAGGCCGGTCCCGAAGTGCCGTCCGAGAGCGAGCCCGCGCGGGACGGACCACCGCCTCCGGAGAATCGACCGGGGTAGCGGGCGAGCGACCGCCGTGGGCGTCGCCTCACTCCACCCCGCGACGGTGGGTGGTACGGTCCGAGGAGGGCGCCGTCTCCCGAAGGCAGGAGGTGGAGTCGGGCGCCCGATGTTGCGAAAACCTCGGACGGAGGATCCGGTCCGAGCCCTGGCGCCCCCTGCCCCCGTTCCCCGGCCGCGCTTTCTACGCGGCGGGTCTGGGTCGCGAGGGGAGGAACTCCCGGGCGAACACCATGTCCCAACCCCGCCCCGGGGCGCCGGGTTCGCTCGCGATGGTCGTCGTCTTCGCCTTCGGCGGAACGGTCGAGGTCCTCGGCGCGGTGACCGGCCTCCTCGTCTACGGGGTCTGCTTTGTGGCGACCTTGGCCGGTTGCGGCACGATCACCGCGCTCCTGGACCTGGCCTTCGCCGTAGGGGGAGTCACCCTCGCGATGGCGTTCTACGTTCTCGCCGACCCTCGGGCGCTCCGTCGCGCGGGCTCGGTCGTCCTGGCGGCCGCGCTCGCGGCGGTCATCGCGGATTCGTGGTTCCTCGCTTCGTTCGGACCGCTGTTCACCCGGTTCGCGCTGCTGGTCATCCTCCCGTTCTATCTGCCCTCGATGGTCGGGGGCGCGGTCGCCCTCCTCGCTCGGCCGTAGCCGCGGCCACTCACCGGACGTGTGGCGTCCCGGTGCGTCCGGTCCTTGGACGAGAAACGCCCTCCGTTCCCTGACCGAGGAAACGATGACCGAGGCGATCGCGGCCGAGCAGCTCGGCAAGGTCTACGCGAACGGGGTCGAGGCGGTGCGCGCGGTCGACCTCTCGGTGGCCCACGGCGAGATCTTCGGATTCCTCGGTCCGAACGGGGCCGGGAAGACGACCCTGATCTCGATGTTGACGACCCTGCTCCGCCCCACCCATGGGTCCGCTAGGGTCGAGGGGGTGGACGTCGTCGAACGGCCCGAGCAGGTCCGGCGGCGGATCGGCCTAGTGTTCCAGCGGTCGACCGCGGACGAGGTCCTCACCGGCCGCGAGAACCTCGAGATCGCCGCCGGGTTGAACGGGCTCTCCCCGGCCGAGTCGCGCCCCCGGATCCGGGAGGTCCTCGAGCGCCTCGACCTCACCGAGGCGGCCGACCGGCGCGTGAGCACGTACTCCGGCGGGATGCGCCGGCGGCTCGAGATCGGCGCGGGGATCGTCCACGACCCGGGCGTGCTGTTCCTGGACGAGCCGACGCTCGGCCTCGACCCCCAGGGGAGGGCCGGGTTCTGGGAGTACGTGCGCGAACTGCGCGCCCGGCACGGGATGACGATCTTCCTCACGACGCACTACCTCGACGAAGCGGACCAGCTCTCGGACCGGGTCGCGATCATCGACCATGGACTCGTGCTCAAGACCGGCGCTCCGGCGTCCCTGAAGGAGGCGCTCGGGAGCGACGTCGTTCAGGTGCGCCCGTCCGACCCGAACTCCGGACTGCGCTCCGTCCTCGAGCGGATCCCCGGGGTCCGGGCGGTCGAGCCGGCGCCCGTGGATGCGGCGATCCGGGTCCGTGTCGCCCGCGCCGAAGCGTTCGTTCCGGCTGTCGTCCGCGCGTGCGACGCGGCCGGCATCGAGCTCGCCGCCGTGGAGACCCGCAAGCCGAGCCTGGACGAAGTGTTCCTCTCCGTCACCGGGCGAGAGTACCGCGAGGAGACGGAGGGCAACCCCACGAACGGTCCGGGGAGTCGCGCGCGGCGCGCGGGAGGGCGCTGATGTACCGAGAGTTCGTGACCGTGCTCCGCCGGGAGTACCTGAAGTGGGCCCGGGTGCCGATCTGGGTCGCCTCGTCCTTCGTGATCCCGGTCCTCTACCTCGTCCTGTTCGGCCAGGCGTTCGACCTCGACCGGCTGTTCCCGGCGGGCGCGGACGGTTCGGACTACGTCCGCGCCGCACTGCTCGGCGCGCCGAACTACTTCTCCTATTTCGCGGTCGGAATGGTCGCGTTCGTCACCCTCACGGCGTCCCTCTACTCCGGGACCGGGATCCTGTTCGACAAGCAGCTCGGGATCCACCAGCGTACGGTAGCGACCCCGGCGCCCCGCAGCGCGTTGTTCGCGGGGACGCTCGCGTTCCGCGCCTGGTCGGCCTGCTGGCCGGCGTTCCTCGCCTTCGGGGTCGCGCTCGCGTTCGCGGACGTGCCGGGCCTCATCGGGCTGTCGGTCCGACCCTCGGTCTCGGCGCTGGGGATCGCCGAGGTCCTGGTCGCCGAGGGTCTGTTGGCCCTGATGTTCACGGCCCTGTTCCTCTCGTTTGGATACGTGCTCGACTCGAACGAGGCGTACTTCGGCATCACGTCCCTGCTCAATCTCCCGATCCTCTTCACGTCGAACGCGATGTTCCCCCAGGCGACGATGCCGCCGTGGCTCCAGACGGTGACCGCCTACAATCCGGCGTCACTCGCGGTGAACGTGATGCGCCAGAATCTCTTCGCGACGGAGGGGTATCCGTATCCACCGACGCTCTACCTGCTCGGGCTCCTGGCCTGGGCCGTGGCCCTGATCGCCCTCGCGCTCTACCTCTCGGCGCGGTCGCTCCGGGTGCGCTGACGCGCCCGCGTTCCCCGTTCCGGGCAACGGACCGTCGATGGGCCCGGGACCCGGCTCGCGGCGTCGAATGGTTGTTTGACCGACCATTAGCTAGTATTCTACACGTATGTATCACAAATGCAGAAAAATCAGAACGTGCGTCTGGTTCAGCGTCGATATGGCTTTTATTCGGGCACGGACATCCCGGCCCGAGCGATCGATGTCGGAGGTCCGCGTGCGGCCGGGGACCGTGGCGGACCTCGATACGGTCGTCGCGATCTACAACCACTACGTCCGCCACTCGTCCGCGACGTTCGAGGTCGAGCCGGTACGGGTCGAGGACCGGGTCCCCTGGGCCCGCGAGCACCTCGCCGGGGGCCGGTACCGCTTGTTTGTCGCCGAGGAGCGGTCGGAGGTCATCGGATGGGCGACGACGAGCCCGTTCCGGCCGCGCGCCGCCTACGCGACCACGGTCGAGTCGTCGGTCTATCTCGCGCCCGGCCGCCTCGGGCGGGGAATCGGCTCGGCGCTCTACCGCGCGGTCCTGGAGGCCGTAGCGGGCGAGGACGTGGAGCGGGTCGTCGCAGGGGTCACGACCCCCAACCCGGCTTCGGTGCGGCTCCATCGTCGCTTCGGCTTCCGTCGCGTCGGCACCTTCCACCGGGTCGGGCGGAAGTTCGGTCGGTACTGGGACGTCACGTGGTTCGAGCGGGCGATCCGGCTCCCTGCGGAGGACGGCGCGGTCGAGCCCGGCGCCCGCCCGTGGGCCCGGCCTCCTCGCTCCGGGTCGGAAGGGCCCAATTCCGTGAGCCGGCGGGCACTGCTGCCGGTCCCCCGAGGACGCTGAGGCCGTCCCGAACGCAGCACTCCCCGGGCGCGATCCGCGATACCGGAACTCCCCGACCGGCGCGCGGGGACGCATCAGGTCGACGCACGTCCGCGTCGCCGTCGCGGCGCCCGTTCCGCCGTGCCGACCCGGACCACGCTCATCAACGGGTAGCGAAGGTCCGGTCGATGGCGGAGCCGCGCGACGACCGCGACCGCTCCGTCCGCGAGCTCGACCGTGACGTCGAGCATCTCGGGCGTAAGGTACCGGTAGGCGAACCGCCCCGTTCCGAGCGGTCCTCCGCGCGACGGGTCGACGCGCACCCGGACCGATCGCACGTACGGCTGGAGCCCGACCGCCGACTCGATCGCGCGGGCGAGCGACGGCGCGGTCCTCGGCGAGACCGGCATGCCGAGGTACTGGTGGAAGACCCCGCCGAGCTTCACGCCGGCCTCGAAGAGGAGCGCCTCCCGTCGGGAGATCGAGGCCGCGTGGATCCGGGGAGCGGTCGTCATGGAGCGGGGGACGCCGGAGCGGGCGACGAAGCCCGGCGTACCGTGAACGGTCCGACGAGATAGTAGCTCGCCACCCCGACCAGGAACGCGAACGCGGCGCCGTCAGCGAGGAGGTAGAGCGGCGAGCCGACCGGGGGCCGGAACTGGAGGGGCACGAGCACGAGCGCGGCCGCGACGGCGGTCAGCGCCATCGGCACGCGCATCGGGCTCCCCCGCCGGATCTTGGGGTAGGGCACCGGAACGACCATCATCGCGGAGACGACCGCCGTGCCCACGAGCACGCCGATCGGCGCGACGCTCTGGAACGCCGGCGTATCGTGGAAGAGGATGACGACGAGGATGGCGAGCGCGCTCTGCGGCGTCGGGACGCCGAGGAACGTCGGCCGCTGGAACGCGCGCGCCGTGAAGTACGTGAGCCGAGCGATCGCCGCGGCGAGGTAGACGGCGGCGAGCGCGGTCGCGAGCGGCAGCCAAGGCTGCCAGGTCGCCACGTCCCCGGTGTGCACGGCCACGAGGAACGCCGGCGCGGCACCGAACGTCACGCCGTCGGCGACGGAGTCGGCGATGCGTCCGAAGGCCCCCGCCGGCGCGCGGCTGCGACGGGAGAGGATGCCGTCGAGCCCGTCGAAGCCGATAGCGCAGGCGATGAGCAGCATCGCCCAGGTCTTGTTGCCGGCGAGAACGTAGAGGATCGCCCCGACCCCGAGGAGCGCGTTCGCGAGGGTCGCGAGGTTCGCGAAGAGCCGCCAGCGGTCGGTCACGGAAGCTCCCGGGCGATCGTCGACGTGCCGGCGTGCACCACGTCCCCGACCGCCACGGCGGGCGCCGTGCGCGTCGCGGGGAGGAGGACGTCCACCCGCGACCCGAGGACGATCATGCCGAGCCGCTCTCCCTTCCGGGCCGCGCCGCCGACCTCGACGAACGAGACGAGTCGCCGCGCGAGGATCCCCGTCATCTGGACGACCTCCACCGGGCCGATCGGCGTCGAGAGCCGGTAGGTGCGCCGGACGTTATGGCCCGCGTCCGGTCGGTACGCCGGACGGTGTCCGGCCCCCTCCGTCGAGATCGTCTCGACCCGCCCATCGACCGGGAACCGGTTCACGTGGACGTTCGAGACGTTCATGAAGACGGAGACCCGCCAGCGGTCCCCCTCGCGCTCGACCGCGCGGACGCGGCCGTCCGCAGCGGAGACGACCCCGGGTCCCGGGCGCCGGTCCGGGTCGCGGAAGAAGACCCCGAAGAAGACGGCCAGCGCGACGGCCACGACGAGCAGCCCGCTCAGCACGCCGGTTCCGTCCGGAACGGCCCGGGACCACAGCAGGCCGCCGAGGACGACCGCGACCCCTGCGGGCGCCCCGACGAATCGGCTGGCGCCCGGGGCGAACAAGCGCCTACCCGGTCAGCACGATCTCGATGTTGACGCCGTCCGGGACCTGGATCCGCATGACCTGGCGCAGGGCCCGCTCGTCGGCGTCGATGTCGATCAGGCGCTTGTGGATCCGCATCTCCCAGTGGTCGATCGTGCTGGTCCCGCCGCCGTCCGGGCCCTTGCGGACCGGCACCTTGAGCTTCTTCGTCGGGAGCGGGATCGGCCCGGCGATCGCAACCCCGGTCTTCTGCGAGATCTCGCGGATCTGCTTGCAGATCGAGTCGACCTTGCGGGAGTCCGTGCCGCTCAGTGAGATGCGGGCCTTCTGCGGCATCGATAGTCCCTCCCCTCGGTCGGCTTCCTCGGTGCGGCGGACCGCCTACTCGCGCTTCTTGACGTCGACGACGACGCCGGCCGCGACCGTCTGGCCCATGTCCCGGACCGCGAAGCGGCCGAGCTGGGGGAACTCCTTGTACTTCTCGATGACGAGGGGCCGCTTCGGCGTGATCTTCACGACGGCCGCGTCCCCGGTCTTGAGGGTCTGCGGGTTCTCCTCGGCGACCTGGCCCGTCTTCGGGTCGAGGCGCTTCAGGAGCTCGGTGAACTCGCAGGCGACCTGGGCCGTGTGACAGTGGAAGACCGGCGTGTAGCCGACCGTGATGACGCTCGGGTGGTTCAGCACCTGGATGTTCGCCGTGAAGCTCTCGACGACCGTCGGGGGGCTCGAGACCGGCCCGGCGACGTCGCCGCGCCGGATGTCGTTCTTGTCGATCCCGCGGACGTTGAAGCCGATGTTGTCGCCGGGGACGGCCTCCGTGACCGCCTCGTGGTGCATCTCGATCGAC
>JASHYY010000198.1 GCA_030042815.1 Thermoplasmata archaeon
CCCCGCGGGCCGCGGTCGCGGCGAGGTCGACGTTGTCGACGCCGACCCCGGCCCGGGCGACCAGCGAGAGTCGGGGGGCCTTCGCGAGGAGCGCCGCGGTGACCTTCGTGCGGCTGCGCACGATGAGGGCCCAGGCGTCTCCGAGGTGCTCGGCGAGGCCGGCCGGGTTCGCGCTCGCGTCCACGACGCGGCACGGACCGGCCCGCAGCCGGTCGATCGCCGCCGCGTCGATCGGGTCGGCGACCACGACGAGCGGAAGGTCGGGCATTGCGCGGCGGACCCGGAGGAAGGGGAAAAAACCTTTGCGCTCCGAGCGGGGATTATTCGGCCTTCGGCACGGTCGCCCGTTCGAGGGCTCCCAGGACGATCGCCTCGCCGCGCACGCCCCGGATCCACGGCTCCGGCTTCACGATCACCCGGTGCGCGAGCGCGGGGACGGCGAACGCCTTCACGTCGTCCGGAAGGACGAAGTCCCGTCCGTGGACGAGCGCGCGGGCGCGGGCGAGCTTCTGGAGCGCGAGCGAGCCGCGCGGCGAGGCGCCGACCTCGGCGCGGGGGTCGGCGCGCGTCGCACGGACGAGGTCGACGATGTAGCCCGCGACCGACGCGTCGAGCTCGACCTCCTCGACGGCGCGCTGGAGCTCGAGGAACCGCGCGCTGTTCGTGACGGGCGGCACCTCGATCGCCTCGGTCTTGCGGCGGCGGCGGCGCTCGAGGATCGTGCGCTCCTCCTGCGGGGTCGGGTAGCCGACCTTCAGTCGCACGAGGAACCGGTCGACCTGGGCCTCCGGGAGCGGGTACGTCCCCTCGAGCTCGAGCGGGTTCTCGGTCGCGAGAACGAGGAACGGCCGCGGCAGCGCGTAGGTGGACCGCTCGCTCGTCACCTGGTACTCCTGCATCGCCTCGAGCAGCGCCGACTGGACCTTCGGCGGCGCCCGGTTGATCTCGTCCGCGAGCAGGACGTTCGTGAACAGCGGTCCGGGGCGGAAGGCGAACGTGCCGTGCGCGGGGTCGAGGACCTCCGCGCCGGTGATGTCGTGCGGGAGGAGGTCCGCGGTGAACTGGATCCGCTGGAAGTCGAGCCCGAGCGCCCGGGCGAACGACTTCGCCATCAGCGTCTTCCCGAGTCCGGGGAGGTCCTCGATGAGCAGGTGGCCGTCCGCGATCAGGGCGGTCAGCACCTGGTCGACGGCCTCGTCCCTCCCGACCACGCCGGTGGCGACCGACGCGCGGATCTCGGCGGCGAGGGCCTCGGCCTCCTCCGCGTTCATCGCCGTCCGCCGCGCGCGACCGCGGGCCCCGCTATAAGCCACATGGCCGGCCCCGCCGTCCCGCGGACCGCCCGGTGTTCCCCAGCCGTAACGACCGGCGTCACGGTAGGCGCTCGCCCTCTCGGCGGTCTGACCCCGGCTGGGGTGTCGGACACCGGGGTTGTCCTCACTTCATCCTCGGCGGGCGACCCGCCCGCGTTGAGTCGAGAGGGACCCTTCGACGGCATCCGGGCGCGGCTCGCGGCCGCGTCGAGGAGCGGAGGCGCGGCGGCCGCTAATAGGTTGCGGCCCCCTCCCGGTCGAACAGCGACGGGCGCGCGAACAGGTAGGCGAGGGCGGCGAGCGCGACGACGAGCACGCCCGCGGCGACGCCGAGCGGGGCCGCGGTCGCGGGGAGGATGAGCGAGCTCGCCCACGCGATCCCGAGCGCGAGCGCCGGCACGAGAAGGGTCGTGCGGGCGCGACCGACCCCTCCCGGGAACCGCGCCGGGTCGTCGGCGAGCCAGACGAGGAACGCCAGCCCCGCCGCGCCGGCCGCGAGCTCGGGCACGAGGCCGAGCGGGCAGGCGAGGGCCGCGAACGCGAGCGCGAGGAGGAGCGGGACCGGGGCCGCGGCCCGCGGGCGGGGCGAGCGCTGGGAGCGCAGCGCCGCGGCGACCCCGACGCCGGCCAGCACGACCCCGACGCCCGCAAGGTCGGGGAGCCCGGTGAGGTAACCGAGGAACCCGCCGACCAGCCCGACGAGAGCGTTGGTCGCGAGCGGGGGGTACCGGACCGGCCGGGACGGGTCGCGGACGCTCATCCGGCCCTCCGCACCGCCGGGCGGCGCAGCATCTCCACGAAGTGCCCGAGCGACCAGTAGTCCGGCCAATCGACGGTCGGGGCGTCCTGCCAGCTCCGCGCGATCCGGGTGCGCCGGGCGAGCGCGACCATCCGGGCGACGATCGCCTCGTCGTCGGCCGGAAGCGAGGAACCTTCGGCGAGGAGCGGCAGCGGGGACGGGCTCAGGACGACGACCGGGTATCCCCTCCTCCGGAGGAACAGGAGGAGGTCGGTCGCCTCCGGGTCGATCAGCGGCGAGAAGAGGACCGTCGTCACGCCGGGCGGGAAGTACCGGCTGACCGAGATCGCCGCGCGCTCGGAGGGAGCGTCCGCCGGACCGACCCGCGCTCCGAGCAGGCACTGACGCACCCGGAGACGGTGGCCCCGCCCGGTGGAGAGGGGCACCGCGTCGAGAAACTCGGAGAAAACGCCGACCCCGACACGGGCCTTCTCGTGGAGGAACGAATCGGCGATCCCGACCGCGGCGGCCCGCGAGACCCCGAGCAGCCGCTCGTCGACCGCCGGGCCGAGCGAGGAACCCCGGGCGTCGAGCAGCAGCAGGACGTCCCCGGTCCGGTCGAGCTCGAACTCGTTCGCCATGAGCCGACCCGCCCGCGCGCTCGCCCGCCAGTTGATGACCCGCGGGGGGTCGGTGGCCGTCGCGGGTCGGACCCCGTGGAACTCACCGGTGGACCCGAGGCGGGTCGATTGGGTCTCGCCGGGAAGCGCGACCGTGCGGCGGAGCCGGATGGCCCCGACCCGGACGAGCTCGGGCGGGTACCGCTCGACCACGAGCGGCTCCGCGTCCACGACCGCCGCCCGCTCGACGAGCCCGGCGGCGTCCCGCCAGACGAGGCGCGGCGGCGGGACGACCACAACGGTCGGCTCGCGGGCCGTCCAGCGGACCTCGAACCGGAACGCCGTCTCGGTCGGCTCGACGATCGCCGTCGCCGTCGGCGCCAGCCCCGGCGGCCGCTCGAGCGCGACCGCAAGGTCGCGCGCGTCGGCGACCTCCGAGGCGTCGACCGTGCCGACCACGCGGACGTCCGCGCCGGCGCCCTCGACCCGCCGGTCGACCCGGAGCCGCGGGGCCGACCTCGGCCCGCCCCACGCGGCGGCCGGGGCGGCGAGCAGGAGCGGGAGGGCGAGGAAGATCGGCACCGGTGAGCGGACCACGACGGCGCCGACCAGGAGGAGCGACCCGACGCCGAGGAGGAGGAGGGCGAGCGGCCGCCAGCGGAGGGTGTCGGCGGGCGCGCCCGGGCCGTTCACGACCGGGCCTCGAGGTCGTCGAGGCGTCGCCGCAGATAGTCCCGGAAGTCCTCCGGGGAGAGCCGGAGCAACGGCTCGAGGTCGGACGGTCGACGGATCGGCAGGGTCGGGTTCGGGCCTTCCCGTTCGAGCCGGTCGAGGAGGGTGACGAACGTCTCCCGGCCCATGCGCCCCGACCGGAACGCCGCCCGCAGCGCGTCGTTCGGCGTCGGGGTCGGGCGGTGACGGAGACGGCCGACCGGCCGTCCCACGACCGGCCAGGCCTCCACGAAGAGGAGCGCCGTCGCGCCGACCGCGACCGCCGCCGCCGGGACGGCCGTAGCGAGGTCCGTGTCGGCCCAGACCGCCACGCCGACCGAGGCGAGCGCGACCCCGAGGAGGACCCAACGCCACGCCGCCGTCACGCGGCCTCCGTGGCCCGGTCGAGGTCCGAGAGCGCCGCGCGGACCGACGTCCGGGCCCGGTCCGCCGCGTCGGGTCCGAGCGGGTGGGAGGAGTAGCGGGCCTCCTCGAACAGGCGCGTGAGCTCGGTCGCCGCCTCGGGCCGGAGTCCGAGCCGCAGGAGGTGGAGCGTGCGGATCTCCTCCGGGGTATCGGGACCGACGTCGCCCACGACCCGGCCGAGCCGGGAAAGGAGGTCCCCGTACAGCCGAACGATCACCGCGCGCGGGTCGGTGCCGGCGTCGAGCGCCGCCTCCGCGGTGCACAGCGCGGTGCGGACCGCGGCCGCTTCCGCCGCGAACGTCGAGCGGGGCAGGCGGGACGCCCGACGGTCCTCGACGTACGCGCGGAGCCCGGGGAGCGCGACGGCCGCGACGACGAGGACGACGCCCGCCACGACGGCGAACGGAAGCCAGGACGGGAGCCCCGGGACCGAGAACGCGGTGAGGTTCCCCACGTGGGTGAGGTTCGTCCCGTTGGAGACGCCCCCGCCCGGGGTGCCGGTGGAGTTGGTCGGGCTCTGGGCGGTCCCGCCGGGGGAGACCGACGCGCCGGAGAAGAACTCGAAGGCGAGGATGAAGAGGGTCGCGACCAGGATGACCATGAGGAACGTCAGGGCGACCCGACCCGGGATCGGGGATGCGCCCGAGGTGAGCCGCCGGTAGACCATCCCCCCGACCAGGAAGAGGAGGAACCCGACGATACCCGCCTCGACCGCCCAGCCCGGGACGAGGAGCTCGGAGGCGCGGTACGGCGGCGCGCTCGGGGCGTAGAACGAGCCGACGAGGAGGCTCGCCGCGGCCCCGGCGGCGAGCGCGACCAGGAGCGCGACGACCAGCAGGTACGATGCTCGGCGAGAGGCCCCGGCGGCCATCGGTGGAACCCCCCGCCGGAAAGAGGGAGTCCGAGCTTATACGCTTCCGGCCGCGCCGGCCGCCGGCGGTTCGGGCGCGGGCCGGGGGGCGAGCAGGTAGAAGCACCGACGCTCGTGGCCCGCCGACAGCACCGCGAAGTCGTCCACGACGTACCCGACGTCGAACGCCGCGCGGAACGCGTCCCGGACGGCGTGGCGCCAGGTGCGCAGGGACCCCGGCTCGTGCTCGCGGATCGCGGCGAGGTCGAACGGGATCTCGAGGTGCGCGCTCGGTCCCGTCGGTTCGCCGACCGCGGTCGGGACCCGAAGTCCGCTCTCGCCGGTCCCGGTCTCGACGACCGCGGTCGAGCCTTCCCACCGGCGCCGGTCCTCCTCGGGGGTGGGGAGCTTCCCCGCGAGGCGATCCTCAACCCGGGGGTTCGCGATCGGCCAGAGGAGACGCACGCGGTCGGTCTCGAGGCCCCGATTGACCGCGTCGCCGAGCTGACCGAAGTAGTGCGGGAGGTACCGGTCCGGCACCGCGCCGAGCCGACGGACGAACAGGTAGGCGTTGCGGCTCTGCAACGGGTCGAACGCGCTGCGGATCTCCGAGAGACCGAGCCGCAGCACCTCCTCCCGCTGGAACG
>JASHYY010000199.1 GCA_030042815.1 Thermoplasmata archaeon
GATAAGCCCCTCGGGCGCGCGCACCCGAACCTGCGCAAGGTGACTTCCCTCACGTTCACGCCCCATGCGGAGCTGCGGCCCGCCGACGCGACGTTCGTCGCGACACCGCACGGCGAGTCGATGGGCCGCATGCCCCAACTGCTCGAGACGAACGGGTTCGTGGTCGACCTTTCGGCCGACTTTCGGCTCAGGGACCCCGCCCAGTACGCCGCCTACTATCCGACGGCGCACGCGCACCCCGAGCTGCTCGCCGAGAGCGTCTACGGCCTCCCCGAGCTCCACCGCTCCGAGATCCGGTCGGCGCGGCTCATCGCGGTCCCGGGATGCGTGGCGACGGCCACCATCCTCGCGCTGAAGCCGCTCGTCGACCACCACCTCGCGGACGGAGGGCCCGTGGTCGCCGACGCGAAGAGCGGCTCCTCCGCGAGCGGGCAGGACGCGGGACCGGCCGGCCGCCATGCGGAGCGCTCGGGGGTCATGCGAGCCTACGCGCCGACCGGGCACCGGCATACCGCCGAGATCGAGCAGGAGACGGGAGTTCCGGTCGCCCTGTCCTGCCACGCGGTCGAGGCGGTCCGAGGGGTCCTCGCCACGGTCCACGCGTTCGCCGCCCGGCCGGTCGACGAGAAGGAGCTGTGGCGAGCGTACCGGGCCGCCTACGCCGACGAGCCGTTCGTCCGCCTGGTCCACGAGAAGGACGGTCTCCATCGCGAGCCCGAGCCGAAGCTCCTCGCCGGGACGAACTACTGCGACGTCGGGTTCGCCGCCGACCGGCACGTGCCGAGGGTCGTCGCCCTCGCGGCGCTGGACAACCTCATGAAGGGCGCCGCGGGCAACGCGGTCCAGTGCTACAACGTCCGCCGGGGTCTATCGGAGCCGACCGGGCTCGAGTTCCTCGGGCTCCACCCGGTCTGAGAGGGTCCGGTCGTGACGCTGGTGGTCAAGGTCGGAGGGGCGGTGGGGAACGCGCTCGATCCGGTCCTGGACGAGCTCGCCCCTCGGAGCGACTACGTCCTCGTCCACGGCGGCTCGAAGGAGGTCGACCGGCTCGGCGAGGCCCTCGGCCGGCCGTCGGAGTACTACACGTCGCCGAGCGGCGTCGTCTCGCGCCGGAGCGACGCGGCCCACCTCGAGGTCGTCGTGCTCGCCCTCGCGGGCGAGGTCCAGACCGCGATCGTCGCCGGTCTCGCCCGGCGCCACCGCCGGGCAGTCGGACTTTCCGGGGTGGACGGCGGGCTGCTGGTCGCGCGGCGCAAGGAGGGCGCCCGGGCGGTGGTGGACGGTCGGACCGTCCGACTCGCGGACGACCTCTCGGGCACGGTCGAGCGGGTGGACGTGGGTCTCCTGAGACTCCTGCTCGACGCCGGGGTCGCCCCCGTCGTTGGCCCCCCTGCCGTCACCGAGGAAGGGGAGGTCGTGAACGTCGACGCGGACCGGGTCGCCGCCCGGGTCGCGTCCGCGCTCGGCGCGACCGACCTCGTGCTCCTGACGAACGTGGCCGGACTCCTGAGGGACCCGACCGACCCCGGCTCGAGGGTCGACCGGGTCGCCCGGGCCGACGTCGACTCGATCCTCTCCCTCGCGCAGGGGCGGATGCGGAAGAAGGTGCTCGCGGCGCGGGAGGCGCTCGAGGGCGGGGTCCGTCGTGTCGTCATCGCGCCGTCCGGGGTCCCCGGCCCGGTGAGCGCCGCCCTCCGCGGCGGCGGGACCGTGTTCGAATGAGCGGGGTCGGGACGCCGTCCGCGGAGTTCGGGGCGCCGGTCGGCGGACGCGTGACGGTCGTGCGGGGAGCGGGAGCCCGACTCTACGACGCAGCCGGGCGTGCCTACGTCGACCTCGGCGCGACCCACGGGGTCGGCAACTTCGGCGCCTGCCCGCCCGACGTCGTGGCCGCGGTGGAGCGCCAGGCTCGGGAGCTGATCTCGCTCGGCAGTGGCTACGCAAGCCCGGTCCGGACGGAGTTCGTGTCCCGGCTGCTCGCGCTGCTCCCGAGCTCGTTCGAGAGCGTCTTCCTCTCGAACTCCGGAACCGAGGCGGTCGAGGCCGCGCTCAAGGTCGCCCGCTCCGCGACCGGCCGGCCGAAGGTCGTCGCGGCGATGCGGGGCTTCCACGGACGGACGATGGGCTCGCTCAGCGCGACGTGGCGGCGCGAGCTCAAGGAGCCGTTCGAGCCGCTCGTGCCGGGGTTCGTGCACGTTCCGTTCAACGACCCCGGTGCCCTCGACTCCGTGGTCGACGACGCGACCGGCCTCGTCCTCCTCGAACCGGTCCAGGGCGAAGGGGGCGTGCACGTCGCCTCGGCCGAATACCTCCGCGCCGCCCGGGCGGCGTGCGACCGCACGGGCGCGCTCCTCGCGTTCGACGAGGTCCAAACCGGCCTCGGGCGCACGGGGAAGCGGTTCGCCTTCGAGCACGCAGGGGTCGTGCCCGACCTCCTCCTGCTCGCGAAGTCCCTCGCCGGGGGCCTGCCGATCGGGGCCACCGTCGTCGGCCGCGGCATCGCGCCCCGGTTCCGGGGCTCCCACCACTCGACGTTCGGCGGCGGTCCGCTCGTCTGCGCGGCGGGGGTCGCCGCGCTGGATACGCTCGTCCGAGACCGTCTCGCGGAGCGCGCGGCCCGGCTCGGAACGCTCGGTCTCGATCGGCTCGCTGCGCTTCCGTCGGAGAAGGTGCGGGAAGTGCGCGGTCTCGGGCTCTTGATCGGCATCGAGCTCCGGGAGCGGGTCGCACCCTACCTCGCCGCCCTCGAGGAGGCGGGATTCCTCGCGATCTCGGCGGGAGCCACCGTTCTGCGGCTGCTGCCCCCGCTCGTCATCTCGGAGGACGACTGGCTCGCAGGCCTCGGCGCGATCGACGAGGTGGTCCGGCGTGGATGAGGCCGAGCTTCTCGAGCGTCTCGTCCGGAAGTACAGCCCGTCGGGACGGGAGGCGCCGGCGGTGTCGGAGTTCGTGCGGTCGGCCCGGCTGTTCGGCTACGCGGTCCGCGTCGATCGGGTCGGGAACGGGATCGCCCGGCGGGGCCACGGGCGTCCCCGCATCGTCTTCCTCGGTCACATCGACACGGTCGAGGGCCGACTGCCGGTCCGAAGGACGGCGGGCCGGCTCTTCGGGCGCGGGTCGGTGGACGCGAAAGGCCCCCTCGCGGCGGCGCTGCTCGCGGGCGTTGCCGCGGGAGGACCCGGGGAGTACACGGTCGTCGCCGCGGTCGGAGAGGAGACCGACAGCCGGGGCGCCCGGCAACTCCTCGGACGGATGCGCCCCGACGCCGTGATCGCGGGTGAGCCGAGCGGATGGGACGGGGTGACGATCGGCTACAAGGGCGAGCTCCAGGTCGAGGCGGAGTTCCGGGGCGCGAGGAGCCACTACTCGTCCCCGCATCCCACGGCCACCGACCGGGCGCTCGCCTGGCTGGAAGCGGTCCGTCGGCTCGTGGCCGCGCGGACGGCCGACTCCCCGTTCCGCTCCCTGACGATGAAGGTCGTCGGGCTTGAGGGCCGACGGGGAGGCGACCGAGAGACCGCTCGGGTCGTCGTCGATTTCCGGCTCCCGCCCGAGCTTTCGACCGCCGAGTTGCTCGACTCTCTCCCTCGCGCCGTCGGATCCCGCCGGCCGCGGATTCTGGTCCGGGTGGAGGCGCTCGAGGTCGACCGGCGGAACCCGGTCGTCGCGGCACTCGTTGCCGGGGTCCGCGCGGCCGGGGGTACGCCGACGCTCTGGCGCAAGGGCGGGACGTCCGACCTCAACCTCGCGGTCCCCGCCTGGCAAGTGCCCGGAGCGGCGTACGGGCCGGGGAACGCCCGGCTCGACCACACGGCCCGCGAATCGGTCTCCGTCGCCGAGCTCGCGCGCTCCGTGAAAGTCCTGCGACTGGCCCTCGAGCGGCTGCGCGCGGACGGCCTTACTCTTCGACGATCGGCCGCCGGTGCTTGATGAACTTCCCCGTCTGCAGCTCGCGCATCGCGTCGAGCAGTTCTTCGCGCCGGTTCATGACGATGGGACCGTACCACGCGACGGGTTCGTGGAGCGGTCGGCCGGAGACGAGCAGGAACCGGAGGCCCTCGTCGGCCGCGCGGGCCGCGACCGAGCGCCCCGGACCGAAGAGGACGGTCTCGCCAGCGGAGACCGGCGCTCCGTCGCTCCCGGAGAACGTTCCGGTCCCGTCGATCGTGTGCGCAAAGACCGTGTGCCCGTCGTGGGTCGGGACCTCGAACGAGCCGCCGGGCGGCAGGCGGACGTCGAGATAGGTCGGGTCCACGGGGATCCCGCGGACCGGTCCCTCGACGGACCCGTACGTTCCCGCGACGACCTTCACGCGGTTGCCGGTGTCGGTCGCGACCTCGGGGATCTCGGCGCCGGTCAGGCCGCGGTAGGCCGGTGTGCTCATCTTCTCGCGCGCCGGCAGGTTGACCCAGAGCTGGAAGCCGGACATCGTGCCGTCCGTCCGTTGCGGCATCTCCTGATGGATGATCCCGCTGCCCGAGTTCATCCACTGGACGTCCCCCGAGCCGATCACGCCCGCGTTTCCGAGCGTG
>JASHYY010000200.1 GCA_030042815.1 Thermoplasmata archaeon
TGATGCGGAAGATCGTCGTGGACGGCTCGAACACTTCGGGATTCCAGCGCACGGCGCTCGTCGCGTCCGACGGCTACGTCGAGGTGGGGGACCGGCGGTTCTCGGTGAGCACGATCTGCCTCGAAGAGGACGCGGCGCGGAAGGTCGCGGAATCCGAGGGGGAGGTCACCTACCGGCTCGACCGCCTCGGCATCCCGCTCGTCGAGATCGCGACCGGGCCCGACATCCGGTCCGGCGCCGAGGCGCGGGAGGTGGCGCAGGAGATCGGCGCCCTGCTCCGCGCGACCGGGCGAGTGCGGCGCGGGATCGGAACGATCCGGGAGGACGTGAACGTCTCGGTGGAGGGCGGGAGCCGCGTCGAGATCAAGGGCGTCCAGGAGCTCCGCAAGATCCAGGATTACGTGGACGGCGAGGTCGCCCGGCAACGGTTCCTCCTCCGCCTGCGCGACGAGCTGGGGCGACGCGCCCCGAGCGGGTTCGACCGGCCGCCCACCGACGTCAGTGACCTCTGCACCGGGATCTCGACCGGCCCCCTCGCGGAACCGACGCGGGGAGAGCGGTTCGTCCTCGCGATCGGGCTGCCGGGATTCGGAGGGCTCCTTCGCTCTCCCGAAGGCACCGACGAGCGGTTCGGTCGCGAGCTCGCGGAGCAGGCCCGGGCGGTCGGCCTCCGCGGCCTCGTCCATTCGGACGAGCTGCCGGGGTACGGTGCGGACGCGGAGCGCGTGGCCGCCGTCCGCGAACGCCTCGGGCTCGGACCGGAAGATGCGTTCGTGCTCGTGAGCGACCGGTCGAAGGCGCGCGCGGAACGCGCGCTCCACCGGGTGGGCGAGCGTGCCCGCGCAGCGCGGGACGGCGTTCCGGGCGAGACCCGGGACCCCCTCCCCGACGGGCGGACCCGGTACTCTCGACCGCTGCCGGGTCGGGACCGGATGTACCCGGAGACGGACGTTCCCCCGGTGGCCATCTCCGGGGAGAGGCTCGAGCGTCTGCGACGGGGCCTGCCGGAGCGGCCGGCCGAGCGGCGGAAGCGCCTCGAGCGGGAGCACGGTCTTCCGGCCGAGGTCGTTCGCCAGCTCGTTTACGGCGAGGACGAGCCGGTCTTCGAGGAGTTGACCCGCCGGGGCCACGACGCGACGCTGGTCGCGCGCCTTCTCCTGCAGGACCTTCCGGCGGCGGCTCCGCCCGCTCCCGGGAGCGCCTCCTTCGCGCCGAGCCTCGAGACGCTCGACACGCTGCTCGCGGCCGTGCGGTCCGGCCGCTTCGCGAAAGAAGGGATCCCCGCGGTCCTCGCCGCCCTGGCGGCGGGCGCTCCCTCGCTCGATGCTGCGGTCGAACGCGCGGGCCTCTCGGGCTTCTCGGCCGCGGACCTCGCCGAGGTCGTCGAGCGGGTCGTGCGCGCCAACGACGACGTGGTCCGGCGTCGGGGGGACGACGCGTTCTCCCCGCTCATGGGCGACGTCATGAAGGAGGTCCGCGGTCGCCGCGACGGGAAGGAGGTCGCGGACGCCCTGCGGGCCGCGATCGCCCGGCGCCGCGCGAGCCCCGCGGAGTAAAGGACCTCCGAGCATGCCGCCCCGTCGCTCTCCTCGCCGTCCGGCTCCTTCCGCATCCCGTCGCCTCCGGGGCTTCCGGGCGGTCGTGACCGACGTCGACGGGACGTTGACGGACGCGGGTCGCCGCCTCGACCCCACCGCGGTGCGCGCGATCCGACTCCTGGAGGACCGGGGGATCCCCGTGCTCCTCGCGACCGGGAACGTCCTGCCGATCTCGCTCGCGCTCTATCGGTCCCTTGGTCTCTCGGGCCCGATCGTCGCCGAGAACGGCGGACTCATCTATCGGAAGGGACCGGACGGGCGCGAGGTGGTCGAGCGCCTCGCCGACCCGGCCGTGGCCCACGCCGCGTACGACGCCCTTGTGGCCGCGGGTCTCCCGGTCCGCCGCCTCTTCACCGACCGGTGGCGGGAGAGCGAGGTCGCGCTCGAGCCGACCGTCGGCGTCGCGGCGGTCCGCCGGAGCCTCGCGGGCCGGCCGGTGACCGTCGAGTTGACGGGATATGCGATCCATCTCATGGAGCGCGGGGCCGGCAAGCTGCCCGCGCTGCGGAGGGCGCTCGGCTATCTCGGGCTCGCCCCGCGCGACTGCGTCATCCTGGGCGACGGGGACAACGACGTCCGGATGTTGCGGGCGGCCGGATTCGGCGTCAGCTTCGCCTCCGGGAGCCCGGCGGCCCGGCGCGCGGCCCGGTACGTCACGCGCGCGTCGTACGCGGCGGGTTTCCTAGAAGGGCTTAAGGCCAGTGGAATTCTCCGCTAGCACGGTTCCTACCGGGAGGAGCCCCGTGCTCGTCGGGCAATGCACTCGCTGCGGCACCCCCGCGGCCCTCGCATGTACGGTCTGCGGACGAACGTACTGCCGTCAGTGTCTCGACGAGGACGAGCGGATCTGCGCCGACTGCGCCCAGGCGCACCGGCCGGGGAAGAGCGCGGTCGAATCGCGCACCCCACCCTCCCGCCGCGTCTCGCGACCCCCCGGGGTCACCGGCCGCGTTCAGTAGTCGTACCCGGGCAGCACGATCGGGCCCTTCGGCGAGGCCCGGGCCACGGCCAGGAGGCCGACCCCCACCGCGCCGGTGACGAGGCCGAACCCGACGATCGCCCAGGCGTACGGTCCGAGGGTCGAGGTGATCCGCACCCACGCGAACGCCCGTCCGCCCGGGCCGGCGGCGGCGTGGAGCACAAGGTTCGCGACCACGCCGAGGCCCCAGCCGAGGAACACGAGCAGCCCTCCGGCGATGAAGTAGCCGAGGCGCTCGTCGCCGCCGGGGTCCATCGGCGGGACCGCCGGCGTCTCGTGGATGTCGACCACGGACGCGACCACCCGGGCCGTCCGTATAGTCGTTGCGGCCGCCCTATCGGAGGGCGCGAAGGCCGGGGAGGGCGGAGTTCGCCGCGGCGACCGAGCGCTCGGTGTACCGCGCGAGCGCGTCCGCCCGGGACTCCGTGAGGACGAGCGCGGGGTGCTCCCAGTGGAGCGCCACCTTCGCGCCGGCGCGGACCCCGGGCACCACCTTCGGGTCGTAGCGGACCCGGGAACGGGCCGGAGCTCCGGGTACGAGGCGGCCGTCCCGGACTTCGTACGGCGTCCGCTCGACCTCGAGCTCGTCGCGTTCGACGGCCGTCACGGTCGCGAGGGAGGGCCGGCAGTGCTCGATGTTCGCGAGCGTCGTCTCTACGTGGCCGGTGACCTCTCCGACGCCGACGAACGTGACGTGGAATGCGTGGTGCGGGATCGGTCGTCCGGGAAGATGCGCGAGGAGGCGCTCGATCGTCGGCCGGGGGAGCCCGCGTCGGCCGAGCGCGGCCAGGATGCGGCGGAAGTCCTCCGCGTCGCACCGGTCGAGCAGGGAGTTCCCGATCCAGTAGGCCTCGACCACGCGCTCGTCGAACGGGTCGAGGCTGTGCTTCGCCCCGAGGGCGGCGAGGTACGGGTAGAGCGCCTCGAAGCGCGAGAGCGCGGCGCGCGCGCGGGGGAGGTCGGACCCGCGCGTGATCGCCCGGTAGAGCGTCGGCTCGGCGTCTGCGGGACCGCAGAACTGGAGCCGGTTCGTGGCGAGGCTGAACCGGGCGCAGAGCGCGACCCCGTCCATCTCACGCCGAGGCGGCCGTGGGGCGGAGCGTCCGGGCCAGGAACCGACCGACGTCGCGGAACTGGGCGAGCCCGACCACGGCCGCCACGCCGCCGACGACCGCGAGCGCACCGAGCGCATCGTAGAAGGTCATCGGGTGGCCCTGGACGAGGACCCCGAGCAGCCATGTCACCGGGAACCCGAGGACGAGCACCGCCGACGCGACGCTCAGGTCGACGCGCTTCAGACCCGTGTACCAGGTCCCGACGAACGCCGCGAGGAACGCCGCGCTGATGCCGACCCACGCCCAGTCGGAACCGGAGAATCCGACGACCGTCCCCCACTGGGCGGTGAGCGCGAGGTACGCGCCAAGGAAGAGCCCGCCGAAGCCCATCCGGCCGGCCGCGACGGTGGTCGACGGCAGGTCCCGGAGGACGCGTTTCGAGATCGTGTACTCGACCGCCCACAGGACGGTCGCCGCGAGGACGTAGTTCGAGCCGTCGCTCCAGATCGGCGCCTTCCAGGAGAGGAGGAGGGCGCTCCCGCCGAGGAGCAGGCCCGCGCCGAGCGCGATCCGCCAGTGGAACCGCTCCTTGAGGTAGAGGACGGCGAAGACGGTGGCCCAGAGGAACAGGGTGCGGTAGGCGAACGAGGCGGTCACGGCACCGCCCGCCGCGGTCGCCATCTTGAGGCCCTCGAAGAACAGGAGGAACGGGACCGCGCCGCCCACGAGCCCGATGAGCGCGAGGCGGAGCCAGTCGACCCGACGGAGGGCGGGCGCCTTCAGCGAGCGGGCCGCGACAAAGGCGACCGGCAGGATCGCCCCGGCGACCACCAGGTTGCGGACCGTGACGAACGCGGCCGAGTTCGTCCCCTCCACCGCGTAGGCGTTGACGAACGTCGACATCCCGCTGATGAGCGCCGTGAAGAAGACGAGGAGCAGTCCGGGCCCCACCCACGCCGAACGGTCGACCATGGTCCCCCCTCACTCCGCCCGGGCGGCGACCGAATCGTGGTACGCCGCCGCGAGCTCGCGGTGGTATCCGAGCGCCTCTTCCGCCTCGGCCGGGCCGAGGACCCGCGTCGCGAAGCCGGCCTGGACGATGACGAAGTCGCCGACCTTCGCCTCCGGGGTAAACATGAGGTTCGCGGTCCGCACCGCGACCCCGAAGTCGACCTGGGCGAGTCGGACGTCCGAACCCTCGACGCTCACGATCTGTCCCGGAACCGTCAGGCACATCGAAGTACCCTCCGCCAGCGTACCGGCGCCCGCGCCAACCCGCCCCCCTTTTTCAAGAGGAGGGTGCGCGGGGGAGAATCGACGGGAGCCGCCGGACCCGTCATCGGTCCCCCTCTCCCCCGTCCCCGTCCACGCGGACCAGCACCACGCCCTGCGCTCGGGGGTCGAACCGGTCCTCGGAGACGGCGACCTCGAGCCGGGACCCTTCGGCGATCGTGCCGAGCGTGGCGAACTCCCAGTGCTCGCGCAGGGACGCCTCGGTGAAGTGGGAGAGGGCGCCGATCCACAGGTGGACGCACTGCACCCGGGGGAGGCCGTTCGCCCGGGCGACCTCGTCGATCTTGCGCATCAGGTCCTGGAACACCGCCGATTCGTGCATCGACCCCTTCCTACCCCCTCCGTCGGGCGTCGCGGAGCTCCGAGGCGACCGCCTCGGCCACCTCGGGCACCGCCCGGGCCACCGGGTCGCTCAGTCCCGCGGTCATCGTGACGGTCCCCGCCTCGATCCCGAAGATCGTCAGGGAGCGGGGGAAACGGCCGAGCGAGCGGCCGAGGGCGACCGCGTCCGCGAGGGAGAATCCGTGGGTCGAGGTCGTGCGGAGGCGGCTCGGGAGCGCACCGTCCGCGACCTCGACCCGGTACACGGTCCCCGGTGGCCGGCCGGAGCGGACCGCGTCCACGACGATCACCCGGTCCTCGTCCGACCAGAGCGCCAGGAGGTCGGTGAGGTCGCCCGGTCCCTCGACGAGGCGCGCCGACCCGGCGAGGCGACCCCGCAGGGCGCGCACGACGTCGAGGCCGAGCCGGTCGTCCCCCCGGTGCTCGTTCCCGAGACCGATCACGAGCGGGGTCGACTCGCTCCGAGGCCGGACGGTCGCCATCGACCGCCTACGTTCGCTCGACGGTGAGCGTGAGGAAGTGCGTCGCGCACGAGATGCACGGGTCGTGGTTGCGGATCGCCCGCTCGCAGAAGTCGGTGAGCGCCGCGTCGTCCCGGTCGAGCGAGCGCTCGACCACGTGCCGCAGGTCGTCCTCGATCCGCTTCTGGTTCTGGCTGGTCGGGGCGACGATCTTCGCCTCCTCGATCAGTCCGTCCTGGTTCAGCCGGTAGCGGTGGTAGAGCATGCCGCGCGGCGCCTCGGTGACCGCCATCCCGGTCGTGGCGTGGAACGACGGGGGGGGCTCGACGTGCGCGGCCGCGGGAGGCCGGTAGGCATCGATGATGCGGAGCGCCTCCTCGCAGGCGAAGACGGTCTCGACCGCCCGAACGACGATGCTCCGGTACGGGTTCCGCACGACGTCGGGGAGCCCCACCTCCTTTGCCGCCGCGCGGGCCCGGGGACCGAGCCGCTCGTGGTTCAGGGCGTAGCGGGCGAGCGGGCCCACGAGGTAGGACCCACCGCCCTTGCGGACCGAGTGCAGCGCGTTCGAGTGGGCGATGTGGACCTCCTCGAAGTGGTCCTCGTAGTGGGTCACGGGGATCCGGAGTCCGTGGTTCGACACGACCTCGCCCTCGTTCATCGCGTACTCGTGGGGATGCTGCAGTGCGACGAACTCGTAGTCCTCCTCGATGTCGGGGAACGAGAGGCCGGACGCGAAGCGGACCGTCTCCTCGGCGAGCGCGAGCGCGCGCTCGAGCTCGGGGCGGAGCGCCTCGAGCTCCGTACGGCTCGGGCAGCGGTAGAAGCCGCCGACCCGGACGTTGATCGGATGGATCTCCCGACCGCCGAGGACCTGCATCAGGTGGTTCCCGGACTTCTTGAGCTCGAGCCCGTGCTTCACCGGCTCCGGGTGGTCCTTC
>JASHYY010000201.1 GCA_030042815.1 Thermoplasmata archaeon
GGCAGGCGTACGAGGGCGACCTCCCCTCCGGCACGCGCGTGCTCCTCCTCGAGGACGTCTCGACCACCGGCGGCAGCTCGGTCCGGTCGATCGAGATCCTCCGCGGCGCCGGCGCGGTCGTCGACCGCGCGCTGGTCGTCGTCGACCGCGAGGCCGGGGCCCGCGAGCGCCTCGCCGAGCTCGGAGTCCGCCTGGAACCCCTCGTGACGCTCTCCGAGCTGAGGGGAGCCCGACGGTGAGCGGGGTCCTCGGCGCGGACGCGACCGTCCGGTTCGACGACCCGGCGGAGGCCAGCGCCCTCTACGGGAAGGGGTTCTTCGGGACGCCCCTCCCGGGCGGGCGCCTCGCCCTCGACCGGTACGAATCCGTCTACCTCCGGGAGATGGACCGCGCCGAGGTCGTCTCCACGACCGGCGCCCCGGTCGCCTGGTCCGCGATCTTCCGCAGGGCGGTGCGGTCGGACCCCGGGTTCCCGGTGCGCTACCTCGTCTACCGGGACCTGCGCCAGCGCGGTTACGTGGTCCGCGCGAGTCCCCCTCCGGTCGCGTTCGCCGTCCTGCCCCGCGGCGGCGTCCTCCACAAGACGCCGTCCCGCTACTGGGTCGAGGCGCTCAGCGAGCGGGTGCCGTTCGACCTCGCGCGACTGTTCGACCTCGCCGAGCGGGCCCAGACCGCGAAGAAGGTCCTGCTGCTCGGCCTAGTGGACGAGGAGTCCGACCTCACCTACTACCGCGTCCGTCGCCCGTCCCCGACCGGCGCGCTTCCGCCGCGTCCCCTGCCCGCCCCGACGGAGGGCTGGCTCTCCGAGGACCGCGTGACGGTCCACGAAGCGACCGCCGTCGCGGAGCTCGGGCGGGAACTGGCGTACGGCAGCCATGTGGGCGACCGGCTCGAGCTGAGCCTGCTCGAGGCGGCGTACCTCGCGGCGTCGGGCCAGATGCGGCTCCGGGACGCGAAGAGCGGTCGGGGGGTCCCGCTCGAGGCTCTCGAGCGACGGGCCCGACGGCTTGACCCGCGGTTCCTCGAGCGGCTCGCGGCGTACCGCGAGCTCCGCGGCCGGCACCTCGTGGTCAAGACGGGGTTCAAGTACGGTGCCCATTTCCGCGCCTACCCCCGCAACCCGTCGAACGCCCACGCCCGCTACCTCATCCAGGCGGTCCCGGCGGACCACGTCGCCGCCTGGCCCGAGGTCGCGGGCGGGGTGCGCGTCGCCCAGGGCGTCCGGAAGGAGTTCCTGGTCGCCTCGGTCAGTCCGGACGCGCGGGTGCGCTTCCTTTCGCTCGGGCGGATCCGTCCCTAGCGGCGGCGGGCGATCCGGAACGGGACGACCGCGCGAGGCCCGAGGTCCGGGCCGGGCGAAATCCGGAGTCGAGGAGCCCCCGCAGGAGCTCCGCGTGCTTGCGCTCGTCCGCCTCCATGCTGGCGATGAGAAGGGCCATCGTGCCGCTCAGGTGGCGGACCATCTCGGTGTCGGCCTGGGCCTCGGCCTCCCGCTCCCCCTCGATCAGGGCCCCGACCTCCTCGACGGTCACGCCCGAGGCGTGCGCGGAGGCGATCCCGCGGTCGAGGTACGGCGCGAGGGAGGCGACGATCTCGGCGTGACGGAGGCTGTCGGAAGCGATCTGGCGGAAGATGGCGCGCGTGAGCTCGTCCCGCGCCTTCTGGGCGAGGTTCATGCATTGGGCCACGGCCGCCTGCTCGACGCGGACGCGCTGGCGCACCCATTGCGTCATCGCCCGGGGCGACCCGGGGCCGGACCGCGGCGAGGCCGAACCCCGGTTTCGTCCCGCCGACCGCCGGCTGGGCGCGCCCAGGCTCGCAAGGTCCCCCGCCCCGTCGAGGAGGAGCCGCGTGGCGTCCGGTCCGCTCGGGGGCGCCTGGGTGAGGCGCAACGCGATCTCGCGGGCGATCGCGCGGGCCGGCTCGTTCGTCGCGTAGCGGACGAACTGCCGGGAGAGCCGCTTCCCCGAGAGATACTGGGAGATGGCCGACGGGGCGAGGCCGAGCATCTCCGCCGCCTGGCGCGAGGGGATCCCGAGGCCCTCGACGAGCTCGCGCGCGGTGAGCGCCTGCAACAGCTGGACCCAGGAGGCGGGGGACGCTTTCTCGGACATCGTCCGGGCTCCGACGAACCCTCTACGACCCGAGCCCTTGATAGGGTCTTGCCCCGCGGTCGCCCCGCGCCCCCGCCGGTCGCGGACCGCCGAATTCACGGCGTGAAGAAAGCAAGTGAACTTTCACAAACCCCGCGGTTAAGTAGCGCGGGAAGGGTCGACGGTCCTGGGGCCCTCGTCCCAAGGGCCCGTGGGGAGGTCCGTGGCCGATTCCGTCGCGCCGTCCGAGGTCGCCGTCCCGTCCCTGGGGTTCTCCCGGGTGCGGACGGTGCGCCGCTGGTTCCACAACTGGGGACCGGCGTGGCTCGTGATGATCGCGGACGTCGACGCGGCGTCCATCCTCACCGGCGTCGCCTCGGGCGTCGCGTTCCGCTACGAGCTCCTGTGGTTCCTCCTCGTCCTCACCGTGCCCCTGTTCTTCGTCCAGGAGGCCGCCGGTCGGATCGGGGCCGTCACGCACCGGGGGCTGAACGAGCTCGTCCGCGAGACCCGGTCCCCGCGCGTGAGCTTCGCGCTCGCGCTCCCCGTCGCGGTCGCCGACATCGCGAGCTACGTCGCCGAGTACGCGGCGATCGCGATCGGGCTCGGCATCTTCGGCGTCCCGCTGATCGTCTCGCTCCCGTCCGCCTTCCTGGTCCACCTCGGCCTGGTCGCCCGCGGGCGATACCGCTGGGTGGAGCGCGTGCTCCTCGGCGTCTCGGCCGTGTTCGTCGTCACGGTCGCGACCGCCCTCGTCGTGCGGGGCGTGGTCGCGTCGAACCCGGTCTACGTCTCCGCGAGCCCCCCGTTCCTGTTCCTGCTGGCCGCGAACGCGGGTGCGGTCGTGATGCCGTTCATGCTGTTCTACCAGTCGAGCGCGACCGCCGAAAAGACCGACATGACGGTCCGCGGCGTGCGCCTCGGCACGCTCGTCGGCGCGATCGTGAGCGAGCTGCTCATGGTCGCCTTCCTGATGCTCGGCGCGGGCCTTCCGCGGGGGACGGACCTCTATACCTCGAGCGGGATCGCCGCCGCGTTCGCCTCCGTCGGGGGCTGGCTCCTGCCCTACGCGTTCGCGGTCGGTCTGGTCGCCGCGGCGTTCCTCGCGCTCGTCGTGATCTCCCTCGGGAGCGCCTGGGGGCTCGCGGAGGCGCTCGGGATCCCGCGGGGGCGGACGTTCGGTCTCTACGCGCTCGAAAGCGTGCCCGCGGTCGTGGTGCCGTTCCTCTTCCCCCACCCGCTCGGCCTCGTCCTCGACCTGATGGTCCTCATGGTGTTCCTCCTGATCGGGCCGGGCATCCTCGTCGGCCTCATCGCCTCGGACCGTCGCGTCATGGGGGAGCGGGCCTCCCGCGGTGGGTGGCGGGTGGCGTACTGGGCGAGCCTCGCAGCCGTGGTCGTCTGCGGCGTTCTCGCGCTGGTCTGACCCTGGGCCCGGGCGGAAGGTCTACGGACGGGGAGCGACGGACGCCAGCCATCGGCCGAGCTCGGCCGGTCGAGGGTCCCGCTCGATCCGCTCCTCGAGCGCCGTGCCGATGACGACGCCGTCCGCTCCGGTGGAGAGGGCCCGCGCCGCGCTCGCGCGGTCGCGGACGCCGAACCCGACGAGCACCGGGAGCGCCGGCGCTGCCCGGTGCGCGGCCCGGACGATCGGAGCGAGGTCGACCGACGCGCTCTTCGCCGCCCCTGCGCCGGTCGTGCCGTAGCGCGAAACGAGGTAGAAGAAGCCCCGCGAGGCCCGCGCGATCGCCGCGACGCGCTCGGCGGGGGCGCCGGGAGCGCCGAGGAGGACGAGGGAGATGCCGGCGCGCCGGGCCGCCGACCGCCACGGAGGCGTCTCCTCGAGCGAAAGGTCCGGCACGATGAGGCCCGACACCCCCGCCGCGGCCAGCTCGGAGAGGCCTTCCGCGAGCCCTCGCCGCAGGACCGGATTGGCGTAGGTCATGACCGCCGTCGGGACGATCGAGCTCGACGTGCGCGCCGCGCCGAGCAGGTCGTGCCATCCGGTACCGTGGCCGAGGGAGGCGTGCGCCGCGGCCTCGAGCACGTGACCGTCCGCGATCGGGTCGGAGAACGGGAAC
>JASHYY010000002.1 GCA_030042815.1 Thermoplasmata archaeon
GAAACTGCTCGAGAAGCCGAACCCGGCCCTCGAGCAGGCCGCGGGGAACCCGTGGTTCTTCGTCGGTTTCTCGTTCGTCGTCGGCGCGATCGAGGAGACGATCTTCCGCGGCTGGATCTTCGGCTACTGGCGCGACCGGCCCGGCCCGTGGCTCGTCCCCGCCCTCTGGACGAGCGCGCTCTTCGCCGCGGTCCACCTCTACTACGCGACCACGTACGGTCTCGCCGCCCCGCTCATCTTCCCCCAGCTGTTCTTCGGGGGCCTCGCCTTCGCCGCCACCTACCACTACTCGAACGGGAACCTCGTGATGCCGGCGCTGCTCCACGGGGCCCAGGACGCGACCGCCTACCTCACGCTCGTGTCGGCGTTCTGGTCGACCGTCGGCGTGCTCGTGCACTACCTGATCGTGATCGGCGGCGGGATCCTCTACCTCGTCCTCTACCTCCGGTCGCGGGAATCTCCCCCCGAGCCGAGTCCGGGGCCCCCGCTCGGGGCGACGTAGCGCGCGGCCGGCGGTCGCGCTACAGCGACGGCGAGAGGATCAGCTCGACCCAGAACCCGTCCGGCCCTTCGTAGTAGGCGAGGACCACCCGTCCGCCCTCGCGGATCTCCTCGACCTTCCGGGCGCCGGCGGCGCGGAGGCGCCGCCCGGCGGCCTCGAGGTCGTTCGTGCGAAACCCAAGGTGGTCGAGCCCCTCCCCGGCGACGAAGGGGGTCGCGTACCGGTTCCCCTTCGGGTACCAGTTCAGCTCGAGCCGCTGGTGGGAGGTCCCGTCCTCGAAGAGGACCCAGACGCCGCCGTGGTCCATCCGGCCGCGCCGGACCTCGTCGAGGCCGAGCCCCTTCGTGACGAACCGCACCGCCGGCGCGAGCCGGGTGACGCGGATCCCCGCGTAGTCGAGATGCATGCACCCCCCACGCGCTCCCGGCGGATATCGATGCGGCCGTCGTACGCGGGGACCCCGTCACCATCATGTAGCGGGGCGCGTCCCGACCGTCGTGCCGCCCACCGACGCCGATCTCCGGGAGCTCCTCACGAACGCCCGGACGATCGCGGTCGTCGGTCTCTCCGACAAGCCCGAGCGCGACTCGAACGAGGTCGCGCGGTACCTCCGGTCGCAGGGGTACCGGATCGTCCCGGTGAACCCGACGGTCGCGGAAGTGCTCGGGGAACGGTCGTACCCGTCGCTCGCGGCGGTCCCGACCGATGTCCGGGTCGACATCGCGGACGTCTTCCGCCGGTCGGACCAGGTCCCGCCCGTCGTGGACGACGCGATCGCCCGTCACGTGCCGGTCGTCTGGATGCAGCTCGGCGTCGAGCATCCCGCGTCCGCGGCCAAGGCCCGGGCGGCCGGGGCGACCGTTGTCGAGGACCTCTGCATCATGGTCCAGCACCGCCGGCTCCGGATCCCGCCGGTCCCGGCGGGTACCTGAGGGAGGGAGCGTGAGCGCCCCCGCCTCCTCGGCCTCCGCCTCCGGTCCCCGACCCGCCCCACCGGCGACCCCGAATCGGCGCCCGCGGCCGCCGCCCGTCCAGGACCGCGGGATCGCGTTCCACGACGCCGTGCGCGTCGACCGCTGGAGGGCGGACGGGACGGTCAAGGTCTCGGGCGACGTCGAGGTCGGAGCGGGCGAGGTGACCGGCACGCTGTCCGTCGGCGGGAAGGTCTTCGCGGGCGAGCTCACGGCGCGGGCGACGGTCGAGGTCGACGGTCCCGTCGAGGTCCGCGGGGCGTTCTCGGTGCGGGGAATACTGCGCACGGGCTCGACCGTTCGCGCGGGCGAACTCACGACGGCCGGGGTGCTCCGTTCCGCGGGGGCGGTGACCGTCGACCGGACCGCTACCCTACGCGGAACCTTCCACGCTCCCTCGCTCTCGGTCGGCTTCCTCCTCCTCGACGGGGCGGCCGAGGTCGCGGGCGAGGTCCGCGGGGGCGGGGTCCGGGCGGAGTTCCGGCACCGTTCGAGCCTCGGGTCGGTCGTCGCACCGCGCGTCCGGCTCCGGGGCCACGTCCCGAACCTCGTCGATCGGGTCTTCTTCCACTTCGAGCCGACGACCGTCGGCCGGGTCGAGGCCGACCACGCCGAGCTCGAGGCGGTCGACGTCGAGTTCGTGCGCGCGAAGGAGGTCGTCCTCGGCCGGCACGCCCACGTGCGGGAGGTGGAGGGGACGGTCGTCCGCCGCCACCCGACGAGCTCGGTCGGCCCCGAGTCGAAGAGCCCTCCCCCGTACGGCATCCGCCGGTAGGGCGACCGCACCGGTCCCCCGCGCCTCTTATCTCCCCGTTCCTCGTCGCGCCCGCCGATGGCGGCGCAGGCGGAAGCACCGGCGGGTTCCGGCGGGGCCGCCCGGGCCCGGCGGGACCGCGTCCTCTCCTACTGGGAGGCGACCGGCGTGCCCGCCCGGGGGATGTACGGCCGGGAGGGCGGCCCGACGTTCCGTTTCACGGAGGGGCCCCCGACCGCGAACGGCGCCCCGCACCTCGGCCACCTGGTCGCCCGGGTCCTCAAGGACGCGGTCCTGCGCTACCACCGGATGCGGGGGGACCACCTCGTCACTGCGAAGGCCGGCTGGGACTGCCACGGGCTCGCGGTCGAGATCGAGATCGAGAAGCGCCACGGGATCAAATCGAAGCGCGAGATCGAGTCGTTCGGCATGGAACGGTTCTGCGACGAGTGCCGGGCGGGCACGCTCGAGGTCGCGTCGGTCTGGCAGGAGATGAGCCGCAGGCTCGGGTACTGGCTCGACTACGACCGCGCCTACCGGACGATGGACCCGCCGTACATCGAGAGCGTCTGGTGGTCGCTGAAGACCCTCTTCGACCGCGGCCTCCTCGAGAAGGGCCACTACGTCCTGCCGTACTGCCCGCGCTGCGAGACCCCCCTCTCGTCGCACGAGGTCGCCCAGGGTTACCACGAGACGACCGACCCGTCCGTCACGGTCCGGTTCCCCGTGGCGGGGGCGCCTCCGCCCGGTCGGGAGCTCCTCGTCTGGACGACGACGCCCTGGACGCTGCCCGCGAACCTCCTGGTCGCCGCGCGGGCCGACCTCGAGTACTCGGTCGTGCGGGCGGACGACGGCCGCGAGCTCGTCCTCGCCTCGGTCGCGGTCGCCCGCTACTTCCCCCACGGGGCGACCGTCGTCGCGCGCCTCGCCGGCCGCGAACTCGCCGGCTCGGTCTACGTCCCCCCGTTCGACTCGCCGGGCCCGGGCGTGGGGCGCTACCGCGTCGTGCTGGACGACTCGGTGACGACCGAGGACGGCACCGGGCTCGTCCACGTCGCGCCGAGCTTCGGGCCGGACGACCAGCGGATCGGGGCGCGCGAAGGGGTCGGGGTCTTCGACCCGCTCGACGGCCGCGGGGCGTTCACGGACACCGTCCCGCTCGTCCGGCACAAGTCGTTCAAGGCCGCCGACGCGATCCTGCTGAGGGACCTC
>JASHYY010000020.1 GCA_030042815.1 Thermoplasmata archaeon
ATCATCTGGGCGGCCGAGCGCATCCCGCCCATGAGCGAGTACTTGTTGTTGCTCGACCAGGCGCTCACGAAGATGAACAGCGGCGCGAACGAGAAGATCGCCAGCGCGAGGAGGAGGCTCAGCGGCAGCGCGCCCGAGTTCCAGCCCGAGGAGATCGGCAGGATGCCGAAGATGACCATCGAGGTGACCATGTACGCCGTCGGGCCACTGACGAACCCCAGCGTGTCGGCCTCGCGCGGCTGGACCGTGTCCTTGCGGAACAGCTTGAATCCGTCCGCGAAGTTCTGGAGGAGACCGGCGTAGCCGACGTGCATCGCCCCGCGGCGGTCCATGAACCGTCCGAGCAGCTTCCGCTCCCACCAGATGAGGAGGATCGTGTTCAGCATGCTCGCGGCGAGCAGGATCGCGCCGAAGACGAGGACCGCGAGTCCCGTGACGACGTCCGGGCCGGTGATGGCCGCGTTGATCGGAGGGATGATGAACCCGACGATGTGGAGGATCACGCTCGAGATGTCGTAGCTGACGGAGTAGAGGGTCGCGCTCGACATCGGCCCGCTCGACCTACCGGTCGACCTCCCCGACGCAGACGTCGACGCTGCCCATGATCGGAGGGATGTCCGCGACGCGGTACCCGACGAGGTACTGCCGCGCGGCGGCGAGGTTTGCGTAGACCGGCGAGCGGAACTTCACGCGGTAGGGGTGCTCCCCTCCCTCGTTCACGACGTACGCCTGGGCCTCCCCGTGGGGCTCCTCGACCGCGGAGAATCCGAGACCCTTCGGGTAGTTCCGCTTGAGCAGGTAACCCTCTTTGCCGACCGGGGCGTAGGGCGCGCCGAGCCACCGCGGCAGCTGGTCCGCGACCACCGGGCCCGGGTGGCGGTCGAGCCAGTCGACGACCTGGCGGAGGATCCGCACCGACTGGCGCATCTCCTCCATCCGGACGAGGTAGCGTCCGGTCACGTCCGCGCTGTCGGCGAGGGCGACGTCGAAGTCGAGCTGGGAGTAGACCGAGTAGGGGCGGTCCTTGCGAAGGTCCCGTTTCACGCCGGCCGAGCGGATCATCGGGCCGGTCACGCCGTGCGCGACGCAGTCGTTGGCCTTCAGGAGTCCGAGGTTGTCGCACCGCTTGTGGAAGATCTCCGAGCCGAGGCACAGCTGGTCGTATTCGTCGAACCGCGGGAGGAGCCAGTCGAGGACCTTCCGAGCCTGGTCGGTGAATCCGGGCGGAACGTCGCTGCGGACCCCGCCGACCCGCATGTACTCGTAGGTCATGCGGGCACCTGTGTAGCTCTGGAACAGGTCCAGGACGAGGTCCCGGTCCCGCATGCCGTAAAGGAACGGGCTCATCAGGCCGATGTCCTGGACGAACGCCGCGTACCACATCAGATGGGACGCGATCCGCTGGAACTCCTCGCAGAGGACGCGGAGGTACTCCGCGCGCTCGGGCGGCCGCAGGTGGAGGGCCTGCTCGGCGGCGATGATGTAGAGATGCTCCCACGCGAACCCGGCCACGTAGCAGGTCCGGTCCATCAGCGTGATGACCTCGTTGTAGTGGCGGTCCTCGCTGATCTTCTCGATGCCGCGGTGCAGATAGCCCATCTCGGGGTCGACGTCGAGCACGAGCTCGCCGTCGATCCGCACCCGGAGGTTCCAGAGGCCGTGGGTCATGGGGTGCTGGGGCCCCATGTTGATCCACATCTCAGACATGGCGCGTCTTGACCTCCAGCTCCTCGGGCTCGTGGAGCTTGAACGACCGCAATAGCGGGTGGAATTCGTACCCGTCGGGCATCAGCAGGTGACGCAGGTCGGGGTGGTGGTCGAAGGTGATGTCGACGAACTCCCACGTCTCCCGCTCGTGCCAGTTCGCGCTGGGCCACACCGGCGTGGCCGATTCGATGTGCGGCGCGTCCGCCGGCAGGTCGGCGGAGAGGAGCACGTACTGCTTGCGGTCGTCCGACCAGGCGATGTAGAAGACCTCACGGTGGTCGACCCAGTCGATCCCGCCGACCGTGGAGAGGTGCGTGAAGCCGAGCGCGAGCACGGCGCGGAAGAGGTCGAGCGCCCCCTCCGCGCGGAAGCGGACGCGGCCCGCCGTCCCCGCGAACGGCTCGACCCCGAGCAGCCGGTCGCCGAGAGCGGGGGCGAGGGCCTGTTGGAGCTCCTCCGGTCCCACCGCACTTCCCCCGACCGAGCCCCGTCCGCCGGGGGTTCACTCCTTGCGGTCCCGGATCAGCTGCTCGAGCCGGAGGATGCCGTCCAGCATCGCTTCGGGCCTCGGCGGGCAGCCGGCGATGTAGACGTCCACGGGAACGAGCTTGTCGACCCCGGGAACGACCGAGTACGCGGTCCGGAACGGTCCGCCGCCGGTCGCACAATTGCCCATCGCGATCACCCACTTCGGCTCCGGCATCTGCTCGTAGAGGGTGATCAGCTTGTGGGCGACCTTCCAGGTCACCGTGCCGTTGACGATCATCAGGTCGCACTGGCGGGGCGAGGAGCGGGGGACGACCCCGAACCGCTCTGCGTCCCAGCGCGCACCAAACGCTGCGGCGAACTCGATCGCGCAGCAGGCGAGCCCCCAGTGCAGCGGGAACAGCGAGTTCCGGCCGGCCCAGTTGAAGACCGGGCGGATCACTTTCGCCTGTCCCTGCTCGGCGATCAGGTCGGTGAGCGCCTCCTTCGCGGCCGGGATGAACTGCTGCGTGCGCAGCGCCTCAATCTCGACGAAGGGGACGGCGGGCTGACCCGCCATCGGAAGCTCCGGCCCGGGGTCCGACCCGCTCACCGGGGCGACCGGCTTCGGGGTCGACGCGGTCCCGGCCATTCCTAGACCACCCACCGCTTCTCGCCGCTCAGGGCGTAGTAGATCCCGGCGATCGCGAGCCCGGTGAATCCCGTCGCGATGAAAACGGGGTACCAGTTGGAGTTCACCCCTCGGAAGGTGAGTCCCCAGAGCGCGAGGATGAACCCGAGGACGTCGACGGCGACGAAGACGATCGCGAACGTGTAGTGCTGGGTCGGGAAGTCGATCTGGGCCTCGCCCTCGGCCTCCTCTCCGCATTCGTAGGTCGTCAGCTGGAGGTAGGACTGCCGCCGCTTGGCGCCCAAGAAGTGGTTCGCCACCAGCGACCCGCCTCCGAACACCGCCGCAATCGCGACGAAGACGAGGAATGTAACGACCCCCGCTTCCATCCTCGGTACCTTCCGCTCGTCCGCGTCAGCCCGTGCGACCCTCCCGCGTTATTTAACCTCAGGGGGGCGGCCGCCGGCCGAGGACGACCGGACCGTCGACGTCGGCGTTCCGGTCGGGGTAGCGCGGCGTTATCACGGCCCGCGGAAGTCGCCGCCCGGATGCGCGAGGACAGTTTTCGAACCCCCGTGACGCTGGAGGGCCGCTACGTGCGGCTCGTGCCGCTCGAGCCCGCCCACCGGCTGCCCCTCCACGAGGTCGGTCAGGACCCCGAGGGGATGCGGTACCTCCTCAACGCCCCCGGTCCGTCGCTCGAGGCGATGGACGCATTTCTCGCCCTTATCCGAGCCCGCCAGGCGAGCGGCACCGACCTCGCGTTCACGACCGTGCGTGCCCGGGACGGGAAGCCGGTCGGCATGACGCGGTTCCTGCACATCGACCGGCCGAACGAGGCGGTCGAGGTCGGCGGCACGTGGCTCGGGCGGGCGTGGTGGCGGACCCCGTTCAACACCGAGTCGAAGCTCCTCATGTTCCGCTATGCGTTCGAGGTCGAGGAGGCCCACCGGGTCTGTCTCCAGACCGACCTCCGCAACGAGCGGGCGCAGCGAGCGATCCAGCGCCTCGGCACCGTGCGCGAGGCGGTCCTCAGGGACGACAAGCTGCTGCCGAACGGGACGTACCGCTCCTCCGTCTTCTACAGCATCCTGCGGGACGAGTGGCCCCGGGTTCGGGACGGGCTCGAGGAGAGGCTCCGGGGGCCCTGGCAGCCGACGGGCGACCAATGACCGGGAACGGCCTCCGCCGACCGACCGCCCTCCGGGGGCGGTACGTCGAGCTCGTGTCGCTCGAACGAAGCCATATCCCCGAGCTCGCGCACGCCGGGCGGGACCCGGCCGTTTGGCAGTATCTGCGCATCGGACCCGGGCGGACGCTCGAGGAGATGACGACGTTCGTGGACGGGATGCTGTCCGACGAGGCCACGGGCGCGATCCTCCCGTTCACCGTCCGCGCCCGGCCGACCGGCACGACGATCGGGTTCTTCCGGTTCCTCGACATCGACCGAGAGAACCGGTCGGTCGAGACCGGCACCTGGTTCGATTCGGACTGGTGGCGGACCCCGGCGAACACCGAGGTGAAGCTCCTCGCGCTCCGCCACGTATTCGAGACCGAGGGGTTCCACCGGGTCCAACTGCGCACGGATCGGCGGAACGAGCGTTCGCAGCGGGCGATCGAGCGCTTGGGCGGCGTGCCCGAGGGGGTCCACCGGGAGCACATCCGACGGCGCGACGGCTCGTTCCGGACCTCCGTCGTCTACAGCATCCTCGCGCCGGAGTGGCCCGCAGTGAAGGCGCGGCTCGAGGAGCGGCTCGCGCGCCCCTGGTCCCCCGCGGGGGCCGCCGCGGGGGTCCCTCCCTAGGGGGGCGGGAACTTCGGGGCCCGCTTCTCCCGGAACGCGACGATGCCTTCCGACAGCTCGGGGCGCCGGGCCGCCTCCGTCGCGGCGCGTCGCTCGAGCGCCATCTGGGACTCGGCGCTCTCGTGGAACGCGGAGTGGACCAGCCGTTTCGTCTCGCCGAATGCGAACGTCGGTCCCTCCGCGAGCTCGCGGGCGCGCTCGCGTGTCCGCTCGGCGAGGTCGGCCGGGGGTACGACCTCATGCACGAGGCCGAGCTCGCGCGCCCTCGCGGCCGGGAGGCGGGCGTTCTGGAAGAGGAGCTCCTGCGCCCGCCCGATCCCGAGGTAGTGGGGGAGGAAGTAGGTCAATCCGCCGTCCGGCACCGCGCCGAGCGTGGGGAACGCCGGGACGAGCACGGCCGCTTCGCTCGCGATCCTCCAGTCGGCCGCAAGCGCGAGGGAGAGACCCCCACCGGCGGCGACCCCGGGCAGCGAGGCGACGACGGGCTTCGGCATCGTCAGGAGCTCGCGGATGCCGGCCTCCATCTCGCCGGTGAGCGCGTGGAATAGGTCCGGCAGCTCTCCCCGGGTCCGAAACTCGTCCATCACCGCGACGTCCCCGCCGGCACAGAACGCCTTGCCCGCGCCCGTGAGGACCACCGCCCGGATGGAGCGGTCGAGGCTCGCGACCAGGATCGCCTCCTTGAGCGCCTTCATCGAGGCGACGTCGAGGGCGTTCAGTCGGTCGGGTCGCTGCAGCGTGATGGTCAGGACGGCTCCCGCACGGTCGACGGCGATCGTCTCCATGGCACCGGCCATCCCGTTCGCAGAGAGATAACCTTCGTGCGACACGGTCGGACGCTCGGTCGATCCGGAAACTACCGTGCGAGCGCTCGCCGGGCGACCGTCGACGGTCCCGCCGCGGGTGCCCGAGGCTACGGCCGGCCCGGGTCGGCGCCCCTACTCGGACGGACGCGGAGGGGGACGGCGGCGGGGGTCCGTCGTCGGCGGGGCGGGAGTGGCAGGGGTCGGCCCGTGCGAGGGAGGGGCCGAGGACGGGGGTGGGGCGATCTCGTCCGCGGGCGGGAGCTCGGGGATCGCCGCTGCCTTCGTTCCCTTGCCGTAGGAGGTGACCATCGAGGTCGACTCGTCCGACTCGGCCTTGATCTCGTCCTCGATCGACTTGATCTCGGTGAGGA
>JASHYY010000202.1 GCA_030042815.1 Thermoplasmata archaeon
GACGAGGACCCCGGCGATGAAAAGCGCCGCCGCCGTGTCGGCTTGGACGAACGAAGGGAGGACGAGCAGGAGGACCCCCGCGACGAGCAGGGCCGCCGTGATGGCCAGGTCGCTCGCCAAATGCAGCAGCACGCTGCGAAGGTTGAGGTCCCGCGCCCGGCCCGGTATCCGGCCGAGCACCGCGAGGTTGACCGTACGCAACCCGAGCGTCGGAACTGCGGCGGCCAAGATCCAAACGGCATCGACCGGCCCCGCGAACGAGGTCCCGCGCAGCAGCGAGTAGCCGGCAGCGAGCCCGAACGCGACGCCCGTGCCGATGACCACAATCGCGTTGAGGAGGCCCGCGAACACCTCGAACCGGTGAGGACCGAACGTCAGCTGACCCGAGACGCCTCGTCGCGTCGCCCTCAGGGCGACCCACGACGTGGCGAACGCGAGCAGGTCGGGCAGGTTGTGCACGGCGTCGACGGTCAGCGAGAGGCTGCGCGAGAAGTACGCGCCAACGGCCTCGATCGCGAGGACGACCAGCGAGAGCTCGAGGGCGAGCCGAAGCGCGGAGAGCACCCGGGCCTCGGCCTCCTCCTCCCCGTGCTCGGGAGTCGGCATCCTCCTCCCCCTCCGGCCCGGTTCACCTCGGACGACTCGGATATAGGTTGGCCCGTCCAAGGGTAGACGGAGGCTCGGTGCGCGACGTCGGTCCCGAGGACCCAACGCGACGAGGCTTTCCTTCCCGCCCGGTCTCGGGACCGCAGTGACCGGACGCAGACCCGATCCCGTATCTGAGGTCGACGCACTCTACCGCGACCTTCCGGACTCGTACCGCGCGGTCGCCGAGGCCTTGCGCGAGACGGTGCAGGATGCGGCCCCCCGCCTTCGAGAGACGGTCAAGTGGAACAATCCGTTCTGGGTCGGGCGGAAGGACGTCCTCTGCCTGCAGTGCTTCCCGGACCACGTGAACCTCGGGGTCCTGCGCGGCGCGGGCCTCGCGAGGCGGTTTCCCCGGCTCGAGGGGACCGGCAAGGGGATGCGCCATCTCAAGGTCCGGTCGGTGTCCGAGGCTCGCTCGCCGGCGGTACGGAACCTTGTCCGTGCCGCGGTCAAGGCGGACTCGGACTCGTAGTCCCCTTGGGCGGTGGGTTCCTCCCGCGCGAACGGCCGGCACGGGCCTCCGCGTGACCTACATAGCCGGCCGCCCTCGGGGGAGCATGCCCGAACCGCGGAGGCTCTGGGTCGGTTCTGTCGTGATGGAGTGCCGAGAGTTCTCTCGGATGATCGCCTTCTGGACCGCGGCGCTCGGCTATCGGACCCGAGAGCCTCCGGACGACGACTGGGTCGTGCTCCACGACCCGGAGAATCGAGGGCCGAATCTTTCGCTTCAGAAGGTTCCGGACGGACCGTCGGACGACTACCGTTTCCACCTCGACCTGTACTCCTCCGACCCCGAGCGAGAGGTCGCGCGTCTGCTCGCGCTCGGCGCCACTCTCCGGGAGCCGGCCCGGGCGGGGCGCGATTTCGTGACGCTCGCCGACCCGGACGGGAATCCGTTCGACGTGATCGACAACCGCGGCTTCGCCTTCGGACAGCGGGTCGAAGGAGGGCCGCCGGCGAGCGGGCCGCGTCGGACCCGCGGACCGGAGGGCTGAAAGACGCCCCGTCTGTCGGGAGGGCTTTGACGGCCTCCCAGGTCCTCGACTGGCTGCTCGAGCCCGACCAGCCCTCGATCCGCTACCTGACCCTGACCCAGCTCCTGGGTCGGAAGCCGTCGGACGCGGAGGTCCGGGAGGCGAAGGCCCAGATCCCGAAGTCCGGTTGGGCCGCCGAGATCCTCGCCCGTCGCGACCCGGGCGGCTGGTGGGTCCGCGAGCGGAGCCTCTACACTCCGAAGTACGTCTCGACCAACTGGAATCTCCTGGCGCTCTCCGACCTCGGTGCGTCCCGTACGATACCCGAGGTTCGCGCCTCGTGCGAGCTTTGGATGGACCGCTCCCCGCTGAAGGGAGGCGGGGTGGGCGGATCCTCGGGCGGCCACGGCCACCTCTGCTACACGGGCAACATGGCCCGCTCGCTGGTCAAGCTCGGCTACGGGAGCGACCCTCGAGTCCGGAAGGCGTTCGAGTGGCTGGTCCAGACCGCCCACCCGAAGGGCGGGTGGAGCTGCTTCTGGTACGCGGACGCGCCCTCGAGCGCCCGAAACCTAGATTCCTGGGAGGGACTGAGCGCCTTTTCGGTCTACCCGCGTTCCCGATGGACCCCGGCGATGCGGGAGTGCGTCGAACGGGGGGCCGAATACTACCTCGAACGCGAGCTCCACCGACAGGGAGCGCGCTACGAGCCGTGGTACCGGTTCCACTGGCCGGTCCACTACTACTACGACCTGTTGGTCGGGCTCGAGGTCCTCACCGCGCTCGGGTACGCGGACGACCCCCGGCTCGGATTCGCGCTCGCCCTCCTCCGCAAAAAGCGGCGGACGGACGGGCGTTGGAACCTCGACGCGGTCCATCCGGACGCCCCGTGGTACTACGAGAAATTCTACCGAGACCATCCGAAGCAACGACCGGTGACTCTGGCGTTCGAACGGCCCGGGAGACCCAGTAAGATGATCACCCTTCGGGCACTGACCGTGCTCTCGCGGGTCGAATCGGGCCGGCCGTCTCCTCCGCGCTCGAACTGAGAGACGTCCCTCCGCCGATGCCCCGAGAGCGCCGACCGCCGCCCGGGGGGAGTACCCACAGGGATCTCCGACACCCTATGCCTGCCCCCGGGACCCGAGGGGAAAGCGCGAGTCCCTCTCGGCCCGGACCCACGCGAGCAACCGTTCGCGCGCGTACAGCCCCCCGGCGGGGACAAGCGGGTCCGCGCTGAGGACGCCCGGGACCGCCCGCAGTCGAATCTCGACCTCCCGCGCTCCGAGGTAATTGTCCGCGCTTCCGAGAAGATAGACCCCTCGAGGGTTCCGCGTCCAATGTGGGCGGTCCCAGAGCCGGGGCAGCTCGAGCGCCCGCTCGTCGAACGACCGGTCCACCTTGAGCCAGATCCCGTAGGTGGCGAGGCCCTCCTCCCGTTCGAGGTTCAGGATCATGCTGCATTCGAGGACGCGCCCCGCGTCGAGCTTCGCCCGGTGCCTCCGAAAGGTCCGGGGCGAGAGACCCGCCTGATGCGACTGGACCGAGTACGGTGCGCGGGGGTTCCGTACCACGGCCTCGAGAACCTTCCAATCCGCGCGGGTGAGCTCGTCGGCCCGGAGCAACGATCGCGGCGGCCGCTCGTCGAGCGATCCCTCGAGACGTCGCCCGAGGACCCGGGCGAGCGTCGGGTCGTCCGAGGGCTCGGCCTCGTTCGAGAATCGTACGACCATGTGGAAGTTCGGCCGGAAGCTTCGCACGAGGACGAGGTCCTCGACCTTTCGCAGCTGGGAGCGAGCGACTTCCGACAGGGCTCCTCCCGTGTACCGAGATGCGGTCGCGTGCCGGCCGAGGACCTCCGCCCGGGGGTGGACCCCGTACTCGGTCAGGACCCCTTCCGACTCGAGCCGCTTCCGACGGAGACGAACCGCCTTACCCGTGATTCCCACGTCGCGGCCTATAGTCTCGTCGGAAAGGAGCGGGTCGCCGACGAGCCGCGTGAAGATGCGAAGGTCGACCCGGTCCATCCCTCGGGGCGAGCCGTACGGCCGATTTTAGGAACGGCCTTCTCCGATAGTTTATGAGCTACGCCGCGGAGGTGCGTGCGGGGAAGGCAACGTGTCGGACAGTCGAAGCTCCGCGTCGCAGCTCGCGTTCTCCTCGCCTCAGGTCAACCTTTACACGAACCGCATCGAAGCCTCGAGCGCGTTCTATCGGCACGTCCTGGGATTCGAGGAGACGTTCCGAACGCCCAGGGACGCCCCCCCGGCGCACGTCGAGCTGCGGTCGGCCTCGCTGCCCGGCCTCCGGCTCGGCGTCGCGACGCTCGAAGCCCTCCGGCGCGACCATGGCATCAGCACGGGCAGCGGTCCTCCCCGCCTCGAGGTGGTCCTCATGACCGAGGACGTCGACGGCGCGTACGCGTGGGCGACAGCGAAGGGGGCCCCGTCGGTCGGCCCCCCCCATGACTTCGGGGGTTACCTGCGCAGCGCGCGGGTGGCTGACCCCGACGGCAACCCGGTAGTGTTCTCCGGAAGGCTTCCGGTGGCGAAGGCAGCCGATCCGACGGTCCGTCCGGTGTTCCGGAATCATCTGGTCAACTTGTACAGCGCGAACATCGCCCGCTCGTTGTGTTTCTACCGGGACCTCTTGGGCTCCCCCGAGACGTTCCGCGTGCCCCGAGAAGGCCCGCCGGACCACGTGGAGCTCGAGCTCGGACCGCTGAATCTCGCGGTCTCGACGCTCGAGGCCCTGCGACGCGATCACGGGCTGTCGGGAGGCGGGGGCCCTCCTCGGGGCGAGCTCGTGCTCTGGGTTCCAGACGTGGACTTCGCATACTCCTGGCTCGGCCGGCAGGGGGTGCAGTCGTTGAGCCGCCCGCACGATTTCGCCGGAACGCTTCGGGGCGCGTGGGTAGCCGACCCGGACGGGAACCCTGTCCAGCTGGTGGCTCGCCGGTCGGTTCCCTAACGGCTCAGGAGGCGCGTTCCGACCGGAGCCCCGGCGGGCTCGCCTTGCGCGGCCCACTCCGAGAGAAGGAAACCCGCGCCTCGTTCGGGCCCGGCTCGAGCCGCGTTCCCCCGGCCGCAAGGGACCGAGAGCGGCAGGCCCTTATGCGTCGGTGGTGGTGGAGCGCCCGAGGTCCCTCGGCCTCGGACGACATGCCCGGTTCGAGCGAACCCAGGAGTGGCGCGTCCGGCCGGCGGGTCATCGGCTGGCTCCTCGAGGACGATCAGCCGTCGGTCCGGTACTACACCTTGGTGGACCTGCTCGGTCGAAGGGAGGACGACCCGGAAGTCCGCCGCACCCGATCGAGGATCCCCCGGGTCGGATGGGCCGCACGGCTCCTCCGGCGCCAGAAGCCGAAAGGATACTGGGAACCCCGCGAGCCTACCGACTTCCGATCCTGGGCCCGCTTCCTCCAATTCCCCCAGTTTGGCTCCACCATGTGGCCCGCACTTGTCCTCGCGGACCTCGGGCTCACCTCCCGCGACCCGCGCATTCGGAGAACGGCGGAGCTGTTCTTCGACTACAAACTCCGGCTGAGCTCCCCCTTCAATTTCTTCACCGAGGAGGTGTGCGCCGTCGGGAACCTTGCCCGCATGTTGGTCCGCTTCGGCTACCGGGAGGACCGCCGGGTGCAGAAGCTGTTCGAGTGGATGATCGAAGACCAGCGGGCGAATGGAGGATGGAACTGCGCGCCCGACCGACCCGGCACTCTGGACTGTTGGGAGGCGCTCGCCGCCTTCTCCGAGGTCCCGAGGGCGAGTCGACCCCGGAAGATGGAGTCCGCGGTCGAACGCGGGGTCGAGTTCTACCTGGAACGCGCCCTCTTCCGCGAGGGCAAGCGGTACGACCCCTGGCTGCGGTTTCACTACCCGACCCACTACTTCTACGACGTGCTGGTCGGTCTCGACGTGGTGACCCGCTTGGGGTATTCGGACGACCGGCGTCTGCGCCCCGCGCTCCGCCTGCTCGAGAAGAAGCGTTGGCCGGACGGAACCTGGGCCGCGGACGCTGTCCACCCCGATGTCGGAACGGAACTGAGGAAGGACTACGAAGGGAAGGAATTCAAGCCGTGGTCGCTGGAACCCGCCGGTGGGTCCAGCAAGTGGATCACCCTCTGCGCGCTCCGGGTCCAGCGAAGGGTCGACGCCGTGAGTTAGCGGATCGGTCGGCCCGGCCGTGCCCGCCCCCGAACCCCCCAGGGAGCGGTCGGTCGAAGCCCCCGGCCGAACGGAACACGACGAGCGGTGCGGAAACGAGCGCGAGGACGGTTAGACCAGGGTGGATTCTCCGACCACGCTCACCGTGCCGGAGCCGTAGTTCGTGACGAACACCTCGCTCGTCCCCGAGTCGAAGGCGACCCCGTTCGGGTCGGTCCCTACTGGAATCGTCGCCACGACGGCGTCCGTCGAGTCCGATATCACGCTGACATCACCGGAGCCGAAGTTCGCGACGTACACCGTGTCGGTCACCGAGTCGTAGGCGGCGCCCCACGGGGCCGTTCCCACCGGGACGGTCGCGACGAGCTCGTTCGTCGAGCCCGAGATCACGCTCACGTCGTCCGCGATCCAGTTCGCGACGAACACGTCCTTTGTCCCGGTGTCGTACGCGACCCCGTAGGGGTAGGCTCCCACCGCCACCGTCGCGACGACGCGGTCGGTCGAGTCCGAGATGACGGAGACGTTGTTCGAACCCCAGTTCGCTACGAACATCTCCTTCTTCGCGGGGTCGTAGGCGATCCCGTCGGGGTTGGCCCCCACCGCGACCGTCGCGACGACCCGGTCGGTCGTCCCCGAGATCACGCTCACGTTGTTCGATCCGAAGTTCGTGACGAATACCTCCTGGGTCCCCGAGTCGTACGCGGCCTCGTAGGGGTCCGAACCCACGGGCACGGACGCAACCGTCGTGTCCGTCGCGTCCGAAACGACGGAGACGTTGTCGGAGCCCCAGTTCGCCACGAACAGCTCGTTCTCGGCCGGGTCGTACGCGACCCCGTGGGGGACCGCTCCCACCGCCACCGTCGCCACCAGGGTGTCCGTCGCGTCGGAGATCACGCTGAGGCTGTTCGAGCCGCCGTTCGCGACGAACACCTCGCTCGTGCCGGAGTCGTAGGCGACCCCGTAGGGGTCCGCGCCCACCGCCACGGTGGCGACCAGCGAAGGAGTCGTCGGGGAGATCACGGTCACCTCGTTCGAGCCGTCGTCCGTGACGAAGACCTCGTTCGCCCCGGAGTCGTACGCCACGCCGTACGGGTCCGTCCCGACCGAGATCGTTCCGACGACCGTCTTCGTGGTCCCGGAGATCACGCTCACCGAGTCCGAGCCGTAGTCGGCGACGAACACCGCGTTGGTCTTGGAGTCGTTCCCAAGCCCGTACGGGTAGGTCCCGACCTTCGCCGTCGCGACGACCTTGTCCGTGGCATCCGAAATCACGCTGACGTTGTCGGACGCCGTGTTCGCGACGTACACCTCGGCCTTGCCCGAGTCGTAGGTGATCCCGGCGGGGTCGCTCCCGACGGTCACCGTCGCGACGACCTCGTCCGTCGCGTCGGAGATCACGCTCACGGAGTCGGGGTGCTGGTCGGTGACGAACACTTGCTTCTTCTTGGCGTCGTACGCCACTCCGTAGGGGTTCACCCCGACCGAAACGGTCGAGACGACCTTGTCCGTCGCCCCCGAGATCACGCTCACGCTGTTCGAGCCGAGGTTGGCGACGAACACCTCCTTCTTCCCGGAATCGTACGTCACCCCGATCGGGTGGGTCCCCACCGTCACCGACGTGACGACCGAGTCGGTGGCGCCCGAGATCACGCTCACGTCGTTCGAGCCGTAGTTGGTGACAAAGACCTCCTGCGTCGCCGGGTCGTAGGCCACTCCGTAGGGGTACGCTCCGACCTCGATCGTGGCCACGACCTGATCGGTCGAGTCCGAGATCACGCTCACGTTGTCCGAGCCGAAGTTCGCCACGAACACCTCGCCGGTCCCCGGGTCGTAGGCGAGGCCGGTAGGGTAGGTCCCCACCGACACGGGGTCCTCCATTGCTCGGGCGGCCGACCCGACCGGAGACGAGGTCGATCCGGGAACAGCATCGGGGGCCACGTCGGTCGATCGATCCGGCAGGCCGTGTCGAACGGCGTCGATTTCGACGACCCGCGAGGCCGACCCATGGCCGGAAGGACCGAGAAAGAGACCCGCTCCGACTCCGGCCACCGCCGCGAGCAGCGCGACGATCACCACGAGACCTGTGCCACTCCGAACAACGAGGCGCCGCATTTGGGTTGGCCCCCCTCGAGGAATGGAATCTCCGAGCCCTAAATAGACAACGCTGCGGTGGCAGCGCACTCGTCGATATTCTGTCGCGATTTCGAGCCGCCCAAGAGCCCACCAAAACTCGACCCGTTGGAGGCAGAGCCCTTCCTTCCCCACGATGGCCTCTCGGAGGGCGCCGGGCTGCGGGGGCCACCGGCCGGCTCCCCGGTCGGTCCGCTCGACCTGCGCGACCCGCCTCCAGGCCATGGGGGCAGGAACGTACGTCGGGAGGCCGGGGGGCTCTTTCGCCTCTCGGCCTCGGGTCGAGCGGCCCGAAAGTAGGACCGCAACCTCGGAACGGGGGACCCCAGGACCCCGCCGTCGGTACGGCATCGCCCGCCGGCGTCCGAGGCGGCGACGGAGCGTTTCACGA
>JASHYY010000203.1 GCA_030042815.1 Thermoplasmata archaeon
TGGTCGTCGTGGCGGGCGCCGCGCTCGCCGGGCTTCTCTGGCTGCCGAACACGACGCTCTTCCTCGAGGGGTTCTTCGGGGTCGTCCTCGTCCCGTCGCTCCTCGGGATCTTCCTGACGACCCCGATCGCCTCCGCCCTCGGGGGCCGTTTCGAGTTCAACCGGTCGGTCTTCCTCGGGCTCACGGTGTTCGTCCTCCAGCTCCCGGTGGCGGCGATCTGGCGCGGCGCCTGGGCGGTCTGGCCCGACTCGGTACCGAGCCTCACGTTCCTCGCGGTGTTCGTCGCCGGCCCCGCCTTCTGGTTCCGTCACCTGAGCCTGTACGGCGTCTCGCGCCCGAGCCACGCCCGCATGCTGCCGCTCTCCCTCCTGCCGTCGGTCCTCTACCTGGTCGCGCTCTTCCTGCTCGTGACGCCGACGTGGACGCTCGTGGTCGCGGCCGCGGCGTTCCTCCTGCTCGCGTTCGTGTGCGCGATCGCTCTCCTGCACGCCGCCGACCGACCCTTGCGACGCGAGTTCGGCACCTCGGGGGTCTCCCTGATCCGCCCCCTGCTCGACCACGTCGGCTCGCGGGACCCGGAGGCGACCCGCGCGCTCGAGGCGTTCTTCCTCAAGGCGGCGATCCCGGCCGACCTCACCGTCAGCCTGTTCGCGTTCGTGGGGCAGAACGGGCCCCGTGCGACGGTCGCCCTGCCGACGGTGCACCCCGGCCCGTTCGCGGCGCTCGGCGCGAGCGACCTGCCCCGCAAGCTGTCCGAGGCCCTCGGGCCGTCCGCCGGGGTCGTGTTCGTTCCCCACACGCCCTCGGACCATGACCTCGACCTTCCCTCCGAGCAGGAGGTCGGCCGGATCGGGACGGCGAGCCGCGAACTGCTCGCTTCCCTGGCCCACCCCCTCCCGAACCGGGCGAGCCCGCTCGTCCGACCGTACGAGGGGAGCCTCGCCCGGGCGCAGCTGCTCGGCAGCGTGGTGCTCGTGACCGTATCGCAGGCTCCGGCGCCGACCGACGACATCGCGTTCAGTGTCGCCGACCGGATCGTGCGCGAGCTCACGGTGCCGGGAGGTCCTCGGGTCGTGCTGATGGACGCGCACAACTCCTACGTCGAGGGCCGGGGGGACATCCTCTACGGGACCCCGACCGCCGAAAAGCTGATGGCCGACAGCCGGGCCGCGATCGGCGCCGCCCTCGCCGTCGCCCGGGACGGGCCCGTCGAGGTCGGAGTCGCCGTGCGCTCGGGCTACTCGATCGGTCAGGACGGGATCGGCCCGCAGGGGATGCGGGCCTTGGTCGTCCGGGCCGCGGGCCGGACGACGGGATATCTTCTCATCGACGGGAACAACCTGCTCGTCGGTCAACGCGATCCCCTCGTGGCGGCCCTCGAGTCGGTCGTCGACGTCGGCGAGGTCCTGACGACGGACAACCACGTCGTCCACGAGGTCGACGGCGGGATCAACCCGGTCGGCGAGCGCTACCCCCTCGAGCGGCTCGTCGGCGACGCGAGGACGACGATGGCCGCCGCGGTCGCGAACCTCGGCCCGGTCGAGGTCCGCTTCGGCTCGAAGGACGTCCCGGACGTCAAGGTCCTCGGGCCCGGCCTCACCGCTCGGCTTTTGACCTCGCTCGGCGACACCCTGTCGATGTTCACGAACATGTTCCCGGCCACCCTCCTTCTCCTCCTCACGAGCTCCCTCGTTGTCACGTTCGCCCTTCGGTAACTTCCCATGGAAGCCCCTCCCGCGGACCGCCCCATGGCCGATGCGGCCGCGGCGATCGGTGGAGAGGAGCCCCTGCGGCTCCTGACGCAATTGGTCGCGAGCGCGCCGACCAACCTCGAGGACCCGGCGCACGGGCGCTGGGAGAAGCCGAACTACCTCCGGACCGCGGACGCGATCGTCCGGGCGGCCCGAGCCCTCGGGCTCGCGACCCGGGTCTACGACCCGCTGGTGGCGGGCGACGTGCCGGGCGACTGGCACGGGGCGGCGCGGCCGAACGTGATCGTCGACCTCGACGTGGGGGCGCGGTCCACGGTGCTGGTGATGGCCCACTACGACGTGGTGCCGATACCGGCGGAACAGCTCGCCCGCTGGAAAAGCCCCCCGCACACCCTGACGTATCGGCGCGACGGCCGGCTCTACGGCCGCGGCTCGAACGACGACCTGGGGAGCGGCGTCGTCGCCTCCCTGACGGCCCTCGGGCGACTCGCGGAGGCGGACGACCTCCCCCGCAACGTCCGCCTGCTGGCCTGCTGCGACGAAGAGACCGGTGGGGAGGGAGGGATCGAAGCGATCAAGGAGCACGACGCCCGCCTCGCGGGGGACGACCCCGAGCGGGTGCTGCGAGCGGAGGTCGCGCTCATCCCCGACGGCGGCCCCGAGGCGACGGCCGGGTCGAGCGGGGTCGCGTTCCTGGTCGGCTCGTTCGAACGGGCGGTCCCCCTCTCGGACGCGCTGGCGTTCGGCCGACGGCTCGTCGACCTCGACCGGATCGCCCGTGCGTGGAAGTCGATCTACCCGTCGCCCGACTGGCCGGACCGCAACGCG
>JASHYY010000204.1 GCA_030042815.1 Thermoplasmata archaeon
TCCTGCCCCTGCCGTGCTTCGATCTCGAGCGCGGGGCCTCCGGGGAACGTCCCCCCGAGCTCGATCCAGAGCTTGTCGAGGAAGTTGCCGACCCCGATGTCCAGGGTCTCACCGAGCACCCGATAGCGACCCCGCGCGTAGGCGATCACCTGGGTGTTCCCGCCGCTCGCGTAGAGCAGCATAGGGTCGTCGAGACCGCTCAGCACCCGCGCGATCTCCACGTGCGCGACGCAATGGTTGACGGGGACGAGCGGCCGGTTCCAAGCAAGGGCGAGCAGGCGCGCGACGGTCGCACCGGCCCGCAGGCACGGGCCGAGTCCCGGGCCCTGCGCGAACGCCACGGCCTCGACCTCCGACGGAGCGACGTGCCCCTCCTCGAGGGCGCGGCGCACGAGGTCGGGCAGTACCTCGACGTGGTGGTTCGCAGCCTCCCGCGGGTGGATCCCCCCGCGGGGAGGCCGATACATGTCCGACACGAGCGCGACGACCTTCGCGTCGTCCGACACGACCCCGACCGAGGCGGTGTGGGCGGTCGACTCGATCCCGAGGACGACCATCGTCGGACGAGCGAGCCGACGGTTATAACTCTCGGGCGCCGCGGAGGGAGGTTCACTCCTCGGTCGACTCGATCCGGAAATTGACCCGCTTGCCGCGCAGGGCCTCCTGGATCCGGTCGGCGAAGCTCAGCGACTCGGCGACGCTCGCCGGCCGGCCCCAGTCGTAGACGAAGTCGTACCCCTCGGTCTCGGGACGGAAGCCCAAGTCCTCGAGGACTTCGGCGACCTCGGAGTACGGGGCGCCCTCGCTGTCGAGCTGCAGGAGGAGGAACGTTTTCGTCATCGAGCCGCCCCGCGCCGGGTGCCGGGCGGCGTAACCCCCGCGCAGATAAAGCTCTCCGATGGGCACGACCGGTCGCGCCCGCTATTCCGTCTCCGGAGCGGGCTCGTCCTCCTCGGTCTCGCGGGAGCCCGCGTGGGCCACGACCCGCACGGCGACCCCGCGTTCGAGGGCCGCCATTTCGGGGGGCGCGAGGAGCAGTCGACCCACCGCGAGGAGGGTATCCGATCCGTCCACGAGGAGAGCGGTCGACCCGGGTACGAGCGCCGGGTCGGCCGACCGGACGAACCGGCTGAACAGGCTGCGTCCCTCGCGGACGAACGGGACGGCGTCGTCCGAGACCGTCACGCGTTCCCGACCGAGCGGCAGCAGGGGACGCAAGCGCGCCGCGCCACGGAACGTCGGTCGGGGAAGACCGTCGGTGCCGACGTGAAAGTGGATCTCCGAGCCGAACCGGATCGAACGGAGACGGCCGGACCGTCGCGAGCGCTCTCCGGTCAGCCCCGGTGCGATTCGTGCCCGGACCCGGGGTCCGTACCGCCATTCGAGGAGGCTCTCGAGCTGGCGGCGCGTCCAGTCGTCCGTCCAGTCGCGGTCGAGGTCGGCGACGGCGCCGACCTCCCGGACGACCCGTTCCCGGAACGCCGCCGGCGAGAGGTGGGAACGCGGCTCGAGAAATTCGTCGACGCCGAGGTACGGGCCGACGGGATACACCTCCCCGAGCTCGAACGGCACGGGGCCGAAGGGAGTCGTGGTTTCCCAGAGCAACGGCCGGCCGGCCCGGTCCTCGACCGGCAGGTGCGCGAGGTACTCGGGGCGCAGGGCCACGCCCGGGATCCGGCGCGCCGAAGGCCGACCGGCTCGATACCCGTCCACCCGGTGTCGGAAGCGGACTCCGGCGGGTCGCTCGCGGCTCTCGGGACCCACCTCCCGGAACGCCCGACGGCTCTCCGGCTCCGTCGCGAGGAAGACGTCCGCGTGGCGGCGCGCCTCCTCGAGGCCCGCCCGCAGCGCGGGGTGCCCTCCGGCCCGGCGCTCGGCGAGCTCCCAGAGGGTGCCGTCGCGGATCGCCCGCCGGACTCGTCCGACCTCCTCGAGCGACGCGACCAGATTGTGGAAGGCGATTCCGCGCTCCCGCTCGGGCAGGGGGAGTCGCGCGACGTCCGTGAGCGGGCGTTCCGCGCAGAGGAAGCACCGACAGATCGGGTCCCGCACCTCGTCGATCGGGACGGTGCCCTCGGGGAACAGGAGCCGACCGCGCCGGGCGAACTTGTGGTAGGCGGACGAGTCGAAGAGGTCGACCCCGAACAGCGCCGCGAAGGCGAACGTCATCGGGTGGCCGGTGCCGAAGAGGTGCACGGCCTTTCCCGGCGAGAGCGCGGGGCGGGCCGCGGCGATCAGCCGGGCCAGCTCGACGAACCGGTATTGCTCGAGCAAGGGGACCACGCCCCCGACGGCCAGGACGTCGCCGAGCCCGCTCGCGGCGCGCGCGGAGCGCCATCGCAGGTCCGCGTGGAGGCCGCCCTGCACGGGGACCGCGAGGAGACCGGGCGTCGCCGCCCGGGCGGCCCGCGCACGCGAAAGGGTCTCCTCGAGCGCGGCCTCGGCGGCGTCGTGCGGGGTCTCGGGCTCGGTGAACACGTCCAGCACGGTCGGAATGTCCGACCGGACCCGGAGCTGGAACGCCAGGATCTCCTCGGGAGTGACCTCGACCGTGCCGTAGGCGTGCTGCTGAAACGCGCCCGAGTCGGTCATCACGGCGCCGTCGTACCCGAGGAGCCCGTGGATCCCGACCGCTTCCGCGACGGACCGTAGCGGCGGCGTTCTCCACGCGATGTACGACGACGTGATGACCGCGCGGACCCCGAGCCGGGAGCGCATCTCCGCCGGAGGAATGGGCTGCCGCGCTGGGTCCGGGTGGACCACGGGAAGGAGCGCCGGCGTCTCGACCGTCCCGTGCGGAGTGTCGAACCGGCCCAGGCGGGCCAGTCCGTCGCGCTCGACGACCTCGAACGGGGTCATCGGCCCGCGGACGGCGCCGGGTCGTTAAGGATAGCGGGCCGGGGTTCCCGAGCCGACGAACGAACCCCGGACCCGCTTGAGGAGGTCGACCAGCATCACCGGGGTCAGCTTCCCAGTGTTCGTGTTCTGCGGGCTCGGGTGGTAGGACGCCCAGAGCATCGGTCGTCCCGGGCCGAGCGGGGCGCACGCGCCGTGGGCGAACGGCACGACTGGGCGTGGCACCTCGTAGACCCGGGCGGCTGCCTCGCGGACGCTGTCCCAGGCGAATCCTCCGAGCGCGAGGACCGCCCGGAGGTTCGAGAGGAGGCGGAGTTCTCGCTCGAGATACGGCGCGCACTCGGCCCGCTCGGCCGGCGTCGGACGATTGTCCGGAGGGACGCACCGGACGGCGGCCGTGAGGTAGAGGTCGGTGTACCGAAGCCCGTCGGCCCGTCGCAGCGAGCTCGGCTGGTTCGCGAACCCCGCTGCATGGAACGCGCGCACGAGGAAGGCGGCCGACCGGTCCCCCGTGAAGACCCGACCCGTGCGGTTCGACCCGTGGGCGGCCGGCGCGAGACCGACGACCGCGAGTCGGGCTTGAGGATCCCCGAACCCCGGAACCCCCCGCCCCCAGTAGGCCTCTCCACGGAACTCGCGCTTCTTCTCGGAGGCCACGCGCTCGCGGTACCGCACGAGCCGAGGGCAACGTCGGCAGACGACGACCTCGGCCCGGACCCGGTCGAGCGAATCGGCCACGCTCGGGACGGGCCCCGCGGCTTATGGGGATTGTCCGTCGGGCACCGCGCGAGTGCTCACCGAACGTGACCTACCCCTATAGATGGGCCCGCCCCTTGCTCTCTCGATGACCGAAACCCGCGTTCCGAGGGGCTCGACGGTCCGTCTCGGGGCGGTGGACGGAGACTTGCGCGCCGACGGGCACGTCCGCATCGAGGTCGACGGGCGCTTGGCCGTTTCCGGCAACGCCCGGTTCGAGGGCGACGCGGAGATCGAAGGCGACCTCGAGTGCCGGTCGCTGGACGCCGACGACGGTACGGTCCGTGTGAAGGGGTCGCTCCGCGCGAGCGACGTCGTCCATGCTCGAGATGCCGCTATCGAGGTCGGCGGAGAGTTTCGGGCCCACCGGGCCGACATCGACCGCCGGCTCCGGGTGACGGGGCCGGCCACGGCGGACGAGTTCGAGGTCGGAGGGGTCCTCGACGGGGGGAACACGCTGACCGCACGGAGGGTCTCGGTCGGCGGGAAGCTCCGGCTCGTCGGCAAGCTCACGGCCGAGGGGGTCGAAGCCGGCGGCTCCGTCGACATCGCAGACGTGGAGATCGACTCGCTCGAGGCCGGGGGACTGATCCGGCTGAACGGCGGGACCGTGCGTCGCTCGATCGAGGTGGGGGGCCGGTTCGTCGCGGACGCCCCGCTCGCGTTCGGTTCGCTCGAGGCCGGCGGGCTCGCGGAATTGAAAGGGGACGGGAAGGGCGGGGCGATCGACGTCGGCGGCGTCTTCACCGCCCGCGGCAACCTCACGTTCACTTCCCTCAAGGTCGGCGGGATGGGCTCCATCGGCGGCTCGGGCGAGGGCGAATCGGTCGAGGTCGGCGGAAAGTTCGATGTTCACGGAGGTCTCCGGCTCACCCGCGCACTGGACGTCGGCGGTTTCGTGTCGATCCGGGAGGAGCTGCGGGCCGACCGCCTCGAGCTCGGGGGGGCGCTCTCGGCACGACGGGCCGTCTTCTCCTCCGACGCCGACGTCGGGGGTCGGGTTCAAACGGTCGAGGGCCTGAAGGCGGAGCGCCTCGTGCTCCGTCGGAAGGCCCGGGCCTCGGGTCCGCTCGTCGGAGGGTCCGTGGAACTCGAAGACAAGGCACGAGCCGAGGACGTGTACGGCACGTCGGTCGACCTCGGCGAGAAGGCCGAGGCGCGTCGGGTCTTCGCGGCCCGGGTGCGCATCCGGGCGGACGCGCGGGTCGACGAGGTCACCTTCACCGAGACGGCGGAGATCGACCCCGCGGCCCACCTGCGCTCTCCGCCCCGTCGGGTGGAGGCGCTCCCCGTCTTTCCGCTGTAGGTCGGAGGGCCCGGAATGCTGAACGGTCGGGACGAGGCGAACCCTCCTCGGCGACGGGAGGTGACCGACCTCTATGCCACCGTGCTCGAGGTCGTGAAGCACTATCACGGGGCCGCGCGGATCACTCGCGTCTCGTACGGGGCGGGCATGCCGGTCGACCGGCTCCGGAACTTCGTCGACCGCTTGCTCGCCCTGGGGCTCCTGACGTCCGACGAGCTGGACGGCCGACCGGTCTACGACATCACGCCCCGGGGCCAGGAGTTCCTCGACACCTACTGGAAAATGCGAGGCTACGTCGAGGTGCTCGAGCGGGGGCCCCGCGACGAGCGGCCGAATCGGCGCCGGTGAGTCCACCGGGTCGGGTACCCGCGGTCAGTCGTAGCGCGGAACGTTCGGGTCGACCTCGACGGACCAGGCGTCGATCCCGCCCGCGAGGTTCGCCACCGAGCGATAGCCGCGCCCGGAAAGGAACCCGGCCACCATCATCGACCGCGCCCCCCCGTGGCAGTAGACGATCAGCTCCCGGTCCTGCGGGATCTCGCCGAGTCGCTCCGGCACCTCGTTCATCGGGATGTGGAGCGACGGGTCGATCCGTGCGACCTCGCGCTCGTGCGGCTCGCGCACATCGAGGAGGACGACCTCCTTCGGGCGCTCCTTGAGCCGGCGGGCGACCTCCGCGGGGTCGAGGATCTCGATCACGCGTCAAGAGCCGCGCTGCCGACCTTTAGAGTTTGTGGGCCCCCCGGTGACGGGTGGGGGAACGCTTCCGGGCGCGCCAACGTACCTTGCGGTAGTGGCGCTGCACCCGGGCCCGGTTCCCGCAGCCGGTCGGGGAGCACCATCGCTGGTCGGCCCGGCGGGCCCAGAGGAAGTGAAGGCAACCGGGACCCTCACAGCGGCGAACCTCCGGACCCTCCTCCCGACCGAGGAGGTCGATCGCCGAGCGGGCCGCGTAGCCCCCCACTCGCTCCGCGACCGGACGACGCGCGGTGTCGTCCCGAAGCTGCCAACGTCCGCCCTCCCAGGCCAACCGGGCGACCGGATCGACCAGGGCGGCCCGGCGATTGAGGGACCGCAGGAGACGGGGGTCGGGTCGGGTACCGTCCGCGGCGGACCGGAAGAGCCGACGCAACCCCTCGCGCAGGGCGCGAATCGTCCGGAGGTCCC
>JASHYY010000205.1 GCA_030042815.1 Thermoplasmata archaeon
GCTTCCTCGCTCGCGAGGTCGTCGGTCCTCGCGGGCCACTCGGGATGCTCGACCCGTACGGGCCCCGAACGATCGTCGACGAGCTCGAGGTCGTACCCGCGCGCCGCCAGTCGGGGGACGAGGGCGCCCCCGATGAAGCCGGTGGCGCCGGTCACTCCGACCCGCATGCGGTCGGCCGGACCCGCGCCGTCAATAAAGCCTCTCGCGCGGAGGAGGGCGGCCGGGCCCGCGTCAGCCGAGCTGCCAGCGACGCAGGTTCGACCGGAACAAGAGCCGGCGGGCGAGCCCTGGAGAGACGATCGCGGCGAGCGCTGTCTCGGGAACCGCCGGGTCCTCCCAGCCGGGCCCCCGGCGCAGGGCGACGAGCGCCGCGGAGCGGGGACGGACGCCGTTCTCGAGGTCGGCGAAGAAGGCGAACCCCGCCGCGGATTTCGCGAAATGGCGGGCCAGCGGCGAGGTCGCCCCGGCCCGCTCCGCGGCGAGCCGGGCGAGCGTACGGAACGACCGGGCGAAGCGGGCGGACTGGGTCGCGTGGCGCCGGCGGAACTCCTGGGGGGTCGCGCCCCGGGTCTGCGACATGTTCTCGTCGTGCAGCCGGAGTCGAGTGAACGGCGTCGCCTCGAGCCGCATCGGTTTCCGGTCGAGCAGCGCGGCGGTGACCCAGAACCGGTCCGCCGCCCAACCGGCCTCCCGGAGCGCCCCGGTCCAGCCGAGCGCCCACGACCGCCGGACGACCGTCGACGAATTGTTGCCGGGCCAGATCTCCCGGAAGAGCGCGCGCACGTTCCGCCCGTCCCAGCTCGCGAAGCGGCCGGGGTCGGTCCGGGCCCATTCCTGGTGGCGGGCCTCGACGGGGGCGCCCGCGCGGTCGACCGGGGCCTGGTCGTGACAGTAGTAGGCGAGGGTCGGGTCGGCGCCGAACAGCTCGCGGACGCGGGCGACCTTCGTCGGGTCCCAGAGGTCGTCGTCGTCCAGGAACGCCACGACCTCCCCGGTCGCCGCCTCCACGCCCGCCGCTTCCTTTGCCCCGGTCTCCTCCGCCGGGCACGGGACGTCCCGGTATCGGCCCTCCGCCCCGGCGATCGGCCCGGAGAAGTTGCGGACGACCACCACCTCGTCCGACCCCGCGGCGAGCGCGGAAGCGACCGCCTCCGCGAGGAAGGCGCGACGGTCGTGCGCGGTCACGACGGCGCTGACGGTCGGTCCGCTCACGCGGCGCCCCCGGGCCGACGGGCGGGATGGGGCTGCCCGAATTTGAATCGGGGTCCCGGGCTCCCAAAGCCCGAAGGATGGACCAGTAGAGCGGACGGAGGCGCGTACCTCGCGCCCGTAGCTACCCCACAGCCCCGCATGCCGGCCTAGACGGCTTCGACCCGTTTCAACGTTCGGCCGATCCGGCACTCCGCTGGCTCGTCCTCGACGGAGGCGATCCGGAACCGCTGCTTGGCCGGAAGGCTCGGGCCCGCGCAGACCCACCAGTTCGGGCAGTCGAGACGCCGGCAGGGATAGCGCCCCCCTTCGAAGGAGCTTCCGACCACCGCGCTCTGGGCCTCCACCACCATCGTCCGGGGCACGGGTTTCACCTCGACCACGTTCGCCTCCGACTCCTGGAGGGCGCACGGGTGCGAGACCGACCGGACCTTCGTCACGACGTACTTGCGGCCGGGGTCGAGCGTCAGGCAGGCGTGCCGGTACGGACAGGTCCGGCAGACCGGTCCCCCGCCTTCGTAGACGAACTCGAACCCGTCGTGCGCCTCGGCCTTCGCAAGGAGCGTGATCTCGGCCATGGTCACTCCACCACCCCGGTGATCCGGGCGAGCCGCTCGGCCGCCTCGCGGGTCAGTCCGTTGTCCCCGAGGATCGTGTAGCGCTCCGGGCGGATCGAGTGCGCCATCACGAGCGCGCGCGTCACCTCGTCGTTCGACACCCCGAGCTCCCGCGCGGTCGTCGGCGCGCCGATCGTCACGAGGGCGTTCTTCAGGCGGCGCCAGTCGCCGCCGTGCAGGTACATCATCATGATCGCGCCGACCCCGCACTGCTCGCCGTGGAGGCTCGGATGCTCGGCGACGCGGTCGAGCGCGTGGCTGAACAGGTGCTCGCTGCCGGAGCACGGGCGCGACGAGCCCGCGACGCTCATCGCGATCCCTCCGACCAGGATCGGTCGGATCGCGATCCACACCGACTCCTCGAGGTTCGGCTTGATCGCGCTCGCGTGGTCGATGATCTCTTGGGCGGCGTACTCGCTCAGGGTCGCGGCCGTCGTGGAGTACTCCTCGCTGCGGAGGCGCACCGCGAGCCGCCAGTCGAGGACGGCGGTGCAGTTCGAGATGACGTCGGCGCACCCCGACGCGAGGAGCCGGTAGGGCGCCTGGACGATCACCTCGGTGTCCGCGATGACCCCGATCGGGACCGCACCCTCCGTGCTCGCGATGCTCTCCCCACCCCGGATCGAGGCCCTCGGGCTCGAGATCCCGTCGTGCGCCGCCGAGGTCGGGACGCTCACGAACGGGATGCCGAGCCGCGCCGCAACGACTTTGGTGATGTCGATCTTGCTTCCGCCTCCGGCCCCGACGAGGTAGCGGGCGCCGGCGTCGCGGGCGATCGCCTCGACCCGGTCGACCTCCGCCGCGGTGGCCTCCCCGGCGATGACGGTCGGCGCGTCGAAGCCGTCGCCCCGGAGGATCTCGGCCGCACGGTTCCCGGCGAGCAGGGCGGTCTTCGGTCCCGTGACCACGAGCCCTCGAGCGGGGAAGCCGAGCCGGCGGCACGTGTCGGAGAGGTCCTGCAGGACGCCGTGGCCGGCGAGGACGAGCCGGGGGAAGACCATCCCCTTCGCCTTTCCGAACACCCCGTCCGGACCGGGCAGGGGTTCGCGCGTGACCGGAAGATGACCCGCCATGGCCCCGGAACGCGCAACGAGGGTCGGGCCCTCAAAAGCCTTCCCGTTTCGACCTCGAACGGCCCGCGGCGCTACCGTCCCGGAATGTCGCCCCAGAGGACCTTGTGTTCCTGGAGCATCACGCGCACGTCGAGCCGGTCCGCGAGCACCCAGTCGGCGAGGCGCCCCGCGTCGGTCCCCCAGACCGGCTGAAAGACGACCGTCGCGGGACCGTGGTAGTCGCGCAGGACGCGCTTCGCGTAGGCGTAGTCCTTCCGGTCGGCGACCACGAACTTGAGCACGTCCTCCGCCCGCAGGAGCGGCAGGTTCGGCCAGCGGTTGCGCGCGGCCATGCCGGAGGAGGGGCACTTCACGTCGACGCTCAGGACGACATGCTCGAGGTCGAGGTACGGTCGGATGTCGAGGGAGCCCCCGGTCTCGATGACGGTCGTGATGCCGCGGCGGGAGAGCTCGGCGACCAGGTCGCGGGATTCCCTCTGGAGCAGCGGTTCTCCCCCGGTGAGGCAGACGAACCGTGTACGGTTCCGCCCGACCTCGCGGAGGAGCGAGGGGATCGACCGCTCCTTCCCCGGTCCGAACGAGTACGGGGTGTCGCACCACCGGCAGCGCAGGTTGCATCGGGCCGTCCGGACGAACGTCGTGCGGACCCCGGTCCACGGCCCTTCCCCCTGCACGGAGTGGAACACCTCGATGATCCGCATGCCGGCCCGGCAGTCTCGGCGGGCCCTTAGGCGCTTTCCTCCGGTCGCGCCCGCGCGCCGGCACGTCTCAAATACCGACTCCGCGTCGCGCCCGCCCGATGGAGGCCGAGCGCGCGCGCCACTGGCAGGAGGCGTGGGCCCGCGCCGGACTCTCGACGGGCCAGCGGATCCCGGGCCGGGGGAAGTTCTACGCGCTCAACGCCTACCCCGGGACGAGCGGCTTTCTCCACGTCGGCCATCTGCGCGGCTACGTCTATCCCGACGCGCTCCACCGGTACCACCGGATGCTCGGGGAGCAGGTCCTCTTCCCGTTCGGGATCCATGCCTCGGGGCTTCCGGCGGTCACCTACGCCCAGAAGGTGAAGGACCGGGAGGAGCAGACGGTCCGCCAGTTGTCGGAGGAAGGCGTCCCGAAGGACGAGTGGTCCCGTCTCGAAGACCCCGAGACGGCGGCCCGATTCCTCGGGGAGTCGTACCGCCGGGTCCTGCGGTCGATCGGCGTGCTGGTGGACGAAGCGACGTACCTGACGACCGTCGACGAGGACTATCGGGCGTTCATCCGCTGGCAGTTCCACGCCCTCCAGGCGGCGGGCGGGCTCGTCCAGGGGGCGTACTTCGCCTCGGTCTGCCCGGTCTGCGGTCCGGTCGCCGTCGACCCGTCCGAGACCGACCTCTCCTCGGGAGGGACCGCCGAGGTCGTCCGGTTCACGACCGTGCCGTACCGCCTGGACGACGGCCGGATCCTCCTCACGGCGACCCTGCGGCCCGAGACGGTCTACGGCGTCACGAACCTGTGGGTCGCGCCCGGAGAAGTCCTGGTCGTCTGGCATCACGGGGAGCACTCGTACCTCGTCTCCCGGACCGCCGCCGCGCGCCTCGTGGAGCAGCACGGAGGCCGCGTCGGCCATCCCGTGCCGGCGTCGGAGCTCGTCGGCCGGAACGTGGCGGTGCCGCTGCGGGGCGGCCTCGTTCCGATCCTCGAGAGCGCGCTCGTGGACGAGAAGGTGGGAACGGGCGTCGTGATGAGCGTACCGGCCCACGCCCCCGCCGACGCCGCGGCGCTCGCCGAGCTCCCGGAGGCGACCCGCGCGCCCCTCGGGGCCCCTCCGGTCCTCTTGGAGGTCTCCCCCGACGCGACCCTGACGGCTTCCGAGCGCGAGCTGACCGGAGGGACCGGCACGCCGGCGGAGCGGGCGCTCCGAGCGATGGGCGTCCGCGGGCGGACCGACGCCGCCGCGCTGACCGAGGCGACGGAGCGGCTGTACCGCCTCGAGTTCGTTCGGGGCACGATGACCGTCGCCGACCTGCGCGGGGTCCCGGTGCGCGAGGCCCGCGACCGGGTGGTGCAGCGGCTCACCGCCGAAGGGTCGTGCTTCGAGCTCCAGGAGTTCTCGATCCCCGTCCTCTGCCGCAACGGGCACGAGGTCGTCATCCGCCGGGTCCCCGACCAATGGTTCCTCAGGTACAGCGACCCGGCGTGGAAGGCCTCGACCCGGCAGATCGTCGACCGACTCCGGACCTCGCCCTCCGAGTACGGGCGCGAGCTCCAGGGGATCCTCGACTGGTTTCAGGACCGGCCGTGCACCCGCCGGGGCCGCTGGCTCGGCACCCCGTTCCCACTCGACCCCGACTGGGTCATCGAGCCGATCGCCGACTCGACGTTCTACATGGCGTACTTCGTGGTGCGCCGCTTCGTCGCGACCGGACGGCTCACGACCGCCCAGCTGACGGACGCGTTCTTCGAGTTCGTCTTCCGCGGGACGGGCCCCGGGGAGCCGTCCGTCGACCGTGCGCTCCAGGAGGAGGTCCGGACCGAGTTCCTCTACTGGTACCCCCTCGACTACAACATCGGCGGGAAGGAGCACAAGCGCGTCCACTTCCCGGTCTTCCTCTACACGCACGCGCTCCTCCTGCCGCCCGAGCTCGCCCCCCGCGGGATCTTCGTCAACGGGTGGATCACCGGGGCGACCGGGGGAAAGCTGTCGAAGAAGGAGATCGGAGGGAAGCGCGGGATCCAGGTCCCCACGATGCGCGACGCCCTCCACCGATGGGGCCCCGACCCGCTGCGCCTGTACCACGTGGTCGCCGCCTCCCCGGCGCAGGACGTCGAATGGGACTCGGACGTCGTCGACTCTGCCGCCGAGCGGCTCCGGGACGTCGAGCGGCTCGCCCAGGAGACGCGCGGCGACGGGGACGGACCGCCCGAGCTGGACGCCTGGCTCCTCACGACGATGCACCGGACGGTCGCCGCGGTCCGCTCGGCCTACGACGCGACCGACCTCCGCTCGGCGGCCGAGCTGACCTACGTGACGATCCCGTCGATCCTTCGCCGGTACTACGCGAGGGGCGGTGCCCCCGGGCGCGCGACCGACCGGGTCGGCCGTGCGTGGGTCCGGCTCCTCTCGCCGATCACCCCCCACCTCGCCGAGGAGGTCGGCGCGGGACGCGTCGAAGGGCTCGTCGCCGCGGCCCCGTTCCCCGCGGCGGACGAGTTCCCCCTCGTGGAGGCCGCCGAGGTGCGCGAGGCCTACCTCGACCGGGTCGAGGAGGACCTGCGGGCCGTGCTGCGTCCGGCGGCCGAGCGCGGCGAGCGGCCCCCCGCGGAGGTCGTCTTCTTCGTGGCCGAGCCGTGGAAGGCGGAGGTCGAGCGATGGTTGCGCGAGGGGCTCGCCCGCGGTGAGACCCCGACGGTGCGGGAGGTCGTCGATCGGGGCGCTGCCCATCCCGAGGTCGCCGCCCACCGGACGGAGGTCGCGAAGTACGTCCAGCGCGTCCTTCCGCTCCTGCGCTCCGAGCCCCCGGAAGGCCCGAAGGCCCTGGACGAGCTCGCGGCGTTGCGCGCGGCGGACGCCTACCTCGTGCGCCGGCTGGGATTCCAGAGCGTCCGGGTCCTCCGCGAGTCGGAGGCCGAGTCGATGGACCCGAGGAACCGGCGCGAGCGGGCCCGCCCCGGACGCCCGGCGTTCTACTTCGTCAGGCCGGACGAAGCGCCCGCGGGCGGCTGACCCGGTCGGTATCGAGCCGGGCGAACCGGAGCTCCGTCCGCCAGACCCCTTGCTTTTCGACCGCCGCCCGGGCCCGACCCTCGAACTGGAATCCGATCCGCCGGAGCAGGCGGACCGACCCGGCGTTTCCGGGGAAGACCCGCGCTTCGATGCGATGCAGGCGAAGCCGGCGGAAGCCGACCGTGACCAGGGCCGCGGCGGCCTCCGCCCCGTACCCCTGCCGACGGTACGGACGGCCGATCCAGTACCCGAGTTCCGCGCTCGAGTGTTCGGCGTCCAGGCCGTGGAGACCGACGCCCCCGATCGGGGCGTCGTCGGAACGACGGACGACCTGGAGGGAGAGCCCGAGCCCTTGCCGCCGTCGGGCGCGAGCGCGCGCGAGGTACTCGATCCCGTCCTCGGTCCGGTAGGGGTACGGCATATGCAGCGTCCAGCGGCTGACGCTCCGCTCGGCGAGCAGCTCGACCAGGGCGGGCACGTGCTCGCGACGCGGGAGACCCAGGAGAAGCCGGGAGGTGCGAATGGGCAGCGGGACGCGCCGCACGCGGTCGGACAGGCGCTCCATGATCCGGCGGCCTTCAGGGGCGCGGGGTCCGCCGGGACGGCTTCTTGGCGCCGAAGTTGAGGTACATGCGCGACGGGGTAGGGTGCGAGGAGACGCGACGGTACTTCGCGGTGCGCTTCGCGGAGTAGCTGCGTTCGACCGTTCCCGAGATCTCGAA
>JASHYY010000206.1 GCA_030042815.1 Thermoplasmata archaeon
GAGTCCGCAACCCGGCTGGGGTGCTTCGCCCGGGGTCGACACCGTCGCTTCGGCCCTAAGAGATGGACTCGAAGGGACCCCCCTACTCTCGTCCTTCGCGTCCGAAATCCGGGTCCCGGTCAACTACCGGTTCGATCGTCTGCTCTAGGGGGCTTGGCTCGAGTCTCGGCCTCAGCGGCCGCCGGCGAAGTCCGCTAGGACGACATCGCCGACCCTGGGACGAACTGTCCGCCGTGGACAACGTTCCGGCCCCGAGCCGTGCGACGCTGACGCACTGTGTAACACGTGTTCGACCATCCGTTACTCCGGGGTTATGAAGGTTTAAATACCCCCTACCTGTTGCAACCCCCGGGTATCCTATGAAGAGCGAATCCGCACCCTCGAGGTCTCCGAAGGGCCCGACGGCCCGCTCCGTGAGCGCCGCCAAGCCGACCCGGGCGAGCGCTTCTCCGGCCTTCTCCCTCGCGGGCGGGGCCCTGCCGGCTCCCTCCGTCGACGAGGATGTCTGCCCGGAGTGCGGCTCCACGCACCTCACTCGGGACGACATCCGCGGCGAGATCGTCTGCGCAGACTGCGGCCTGGTCGTGGACGCCTCCGCCCTCGTCTCCGACCGCGGCCAGCGCGGCAGCAAGGAGGACACGGGCCGAGAGGCCCGCGGCTGGGGCCCGGTCATCTCGCCCCTCATGCCGGACAAGGGACTCTTCAGCGAGATCGGCGTCCCGACGCGGGACTTCCAGGGGAACTCCCTCTCTCGGAACACCTCGCTGAAGTTCTACCACCTCCGCAAGCTCAACCACCGGCTCCGTGCGGCCCGGACGCACCAGCGCAACCTCGTGGTGGCGCTCGGCGAGCTCAACCGGCTCGCCGGGGTCCTCGGCCTCTCGCGCGAGGTCAAGGAGTCGGCGACCTACATCTACCGCCGCGCGCTCGAGCACAAGGCGACCCGCGGCAAGAAGATCGTCGCGCTCGTCGCTGCCAGCGTCTACGCGGCCTGCCGGCAGTGCCACGTCCCGCGGACGATGAAGGAGATCATCGCCCACTCGAAGGCGACCAAGATCGAGGTCGGCCGGGCCTACACGCTGCTCGCCCGCGAGCTCAAGCTCGGCCTCAAGCCCGTCGAGCCCCGCGACTACCTCGTCCGCTTCACGCAGGACCTGAACCTCTCGAAGGAGGTCCGCCACAAGGTCCTCTCGCTCCTCGAGCAGGTCGAGCAGGTCTACTCGACGAGCGGGGTGCTGCCGAACGGGATCCTCGCGACGATCATCTACATCGCGTCGAACCTGATGGGCGAGCCGCGGAGCCAGGACCGGATCGCCGCCGTCGCGAACGTGACGCCGGTGACGATCCGCAACCACTACAAGGAGCTCCTCGACCTCCTCGGGCTGCCGAAGAACCTCACGAACCCGCAGGTTCGGACGAACCTGCCCGCCGGCTCCCTGCCCCGGCCGGGCGAGGGGCTCGGCGCGGAGCCCTCGGTCGCCGCCGGCCACTAGGCTCGCTCCCCGTCCGTCGGGGAAAGGCGATAACCCCTTCCCCCGTCGGTACCGCGTGCCGTCGGTCCCGACGCTCTCCTACTCCGGGGTGCACACCTACCTCGAGTGCCCCCTCCGGTGGAAGTTCCTCTACATCGACCGCCGGCCCGAGGCCCCGAGGAGCTACTTCACGTTCGGACGGACCGTCCACTCCGTCCTCGAGGAGCTGCTCGAGCCCCTCGTCGTGCCCGCCGCCCGCCGGGTCAGCGCCGCCCGCTCCCAGACCACCCTCGAAGCCTTCGCCCCGGCGCGGTCGCCGACGCCGGTCGTCGGTCTGCTCGGGGAGGCGGAGCTTCGGGCCGTCTACGACCGCCTCTGGTCGAACGAGGGGTTCTCGTCGGCCGAGGAGGAGGCCCGGTACCGGGCGCTCGGCTGGTCGATGCTGCGCGACTTTCGCGCCGGGCTCGTCGCCGACCCGCCCAGCCCGGTCGCCGTCGAGCCCCACCTGGAGACCGTCTGGGACGGGATCCCGGTCCACGGGTACATCGACCGGATCGACCGGATGCCGAGCGGCGGCTTCGAGGTTCTCGACTACAAGACCTCGAAGGAGCTCTCCGAGTCCGACGCCCGCGAGTCGGACCAGCTGACGCTCTACCAGGTCCTTGCCGAGGCGAACCTCTCGGGCCCCGTGGAGCGCCTCACGCTCTTCCACCTGCGGCGCCAGCAGGCCCTGCGGAGCGAGCGCCGGGGCCCGCAGGCGCTCGAGCAGCTGTACGAGCGGGTCGGGGAGGTCCACGACGGGATCCGCTCCGAGTCGTACGAGCCGAAGCCCGGGCGCCACTGCGCCCGCTGCGAGTTCCAGTCGCTCTGCCCGGAGTTCCGGCGCGTTCCCGCGGCGGAGGCCCGGGCGCTCGCGGAGCTCGCCGACCGGTTCTCCCGGCTCCGGAGCGAGGAGGACCGGATCGGACGGGAGCTCAGCGAGACCGCCCGGGAGCTCCACGCCGCCGCCGAGCGGCTCGGGGTCCACCGGGTCCTCGGCACGCGGGAGGTGCTCCTGAGGCGCTCCGAGGTGGCCTGGCGGTACCCGATCGAGACGGTCC
>JASHYY010000207.1 GCA_030042815.1 Thermoplasmata archaeon
GTCGCGATCACCGACGGACCTCCGAGAGGAAGTTGCGGAGAAGCCGCGGCCCCGACCGGGTGAGGTACGACTCCGGATGGAATTGCACCGACTCGACCGGACGGGTGCGGTGGCGGAGGGCCATCACCAGCCCGTCGGTCCCCCGGGCCGAGACCTCCAGGGTCGGCGGGATCGATGACGGTCGGACCACGAGCGAGTGGTACCGCGCGGCCGCGAGCGGCGAGGGAATGCCCCGGAAGATCCCTCGGCCGTCGTGCACCAGCTCGGAGACCTCCCCGTGCACGGGCGTCGGGGCGTGGACGACCTCGGCGCCGTAGTGCTCGGCGATCAGCTGGTGCCCGAGACACACCCCGAGGAACGGGCGCTGCTCGTCCCACCGGTCGAGCAGGGCCCGGGCAAGTCCGGTCACCCGCCGGTCCCGAGGGTGACCCGGTCCCGGTGAGAAGACCACCGCGTCCGGGTCGAAGCGCACCGCCTCCGCCAGCGGCCCGGTCGCCCGGAGGCACCGCACCGAGGCCCCGTCCGCGGAGAGCGCCTGCTCGATGTTGTGGACGAACGAGTCCTCGTGGTCGACGAGCAGGACCTTCACGACGCACCCCCGACCAACGTCCCCTCGACGTGGGAGAGCTTCGCGAGGGTCTCGCGGAACTCCCGCGACGGGTCGGAGCGATGGACGATCCCCGCCCCGGCCGCGGTGTAGAGCCGCGGCCCCGCGGCGAACGCCGTCCGGATCGCGAGCGCCCAGTCGGCCCGCCCCCGGGGGCGGAGGAGGCCCACGGCTCCCGCGTACGGCCCCCGCCAGCTCGCCTCCTCCCGGCGGAGGAGCTCGGTGGCGCGGATCTTCGGTGCTCCCGAGACCGTACCCGCGGGGAACGTCGCCGCGATAGCCTGCCAGGGCCCGACCGCGGGTCGCAGGTCGGCCCTGACGCGGCTGACCAGATGGTCAAGCCGAGCGTACCGGACGCGCCGCTCCCGGGAGAGCAGCCGGACCGACCCCGGGCGGGCGATGCTTCCGAGGTCGTTCCGCGCGAGGTCGACGAGCATCCGGTGCTCGGCAAGCTCCTTCGGGTCGACCTCGAGCGGGGGCCGCCCGGCGTCCTCGGTGCCCTTCCAGACGGTACCGGCGATCGGGTTGACGAACGCCCGGGCCCGTTCGACCTCGAGCACCGACTCCGGAGACGCCCCGACGAGCTCCCGGTCCCCGAAGCGGAGGAAGAAGAAGAACGCGAACCGTTCGGACGCCCGAAGCCGGCCCGCGCGCGCCAGGAGGTCGTCCGGTCGCCGCCACCCCCGGCGGTGGGCGAGCACGACCTGATACGCCTCCCCGTCGCGGATGTCGCGCTGCAGTCGCCGCACGCTCCGCTCGTAGCGCGACCTCGGGAGAGAGTCCTCGAGCGGCTTCCCCGGGAGTCCGGTCGGCGCGGGCCGAGGACGGCGCGTCGGGACCGAGGCCATCTCGACGCGTTTGACCTCCGCGAACTCGCCGAGCGGGAACGGGTCACCGGCGGGAAACGTCGCCAGGGCGGGCTCGAACAAGCCGACGCAGTCGAATCCGGCGTAGCCGAGGACGGCGCGTCGACCGCCGGGACGCAGGAACCGGTCGGTCGTCGCGGCGAACTCGCCGAGGTCGGTCGAGCGGTTCCAGCGATGAACCCGGTCCGCGCCGACGAACCAGACGGCGGACCCGGCGCTCCGGCTGCGGTCCGGCCGTCGCTCGAAGTACCCGGCGACCTCGGACCGGTGCGCGCGGGTCGCGAACGAGCCCCAGGGGTCGGTCATCGGACCCCGTCCGTCACGAGCGCGCGGTGGAGGGCGCGCAGGACCTCTGGGCCCCGACCCTCGGGTACCGCGATCGAGAGGGCCCGCGGGGTCGCCGAGAACCCTTCGGCGCCCAGGACCGCGGCCGACGGCAATCGGTCGAGGTCGTCCAGGATCCCGTCGCCGATCGCGATCACCAGGGTCACCGGATACGGACCTTCGACCATCGCGGCCGCTTCCCGGGTGACGGGCGCGAGCGCGCGGATCGCCGCCACCACCCGGCTCGGGTCGAGGACGAGGCAGAGCAGCGCCGAGGACGTGTAGAGCTGGACGAGATTCACGCCGGCCGCGGCCAGCCGCTGGGAGACCTCGGCCACGATCCCCGGCCGCTGCCGGCCTCCCGGAACCCTGAGGCGGAGCAGGCGGAGGGGCCGGAGCAGCGTGAGCGCCCGGTTCCTCCGGCCCGGACGGGCCGGGGCGATCGTCGTGACGACCGAAGCGTCGTCGAGCGACCGGACCCGCAGGACGATCGACTGCGCCCGCGCCGGCTCGATCGTGAGCGGATGGAGGACGCGCGCCCCGAACTGGGCGAGCTCCTCGGCCTCCTCGTACGAGAGCTCGGAAATCGGCCGGGCCTCGGGCACCTCGTTCGGGTCCGCCGAAAGGACGGCGACGTGCCGCTTGACGAGCTCGACTCGCTCGGCGCCGAGGAGCGCGCCGATCCCGGCGGCCGCGTAGTCCGACCCGCCGCGACCCAGCGTGGCCACCCGCCCTTCGAGGCTTCGCCCGAAGTAGCCGGTGACCACCGGGAGCTCCCCTTTCCGGAGGCGTTCTCCGAGGCCGCGGCGCACCGCCGCGCGCGACCGGTCGAACAGGATACACGACGCACCGTAGGCGTTGTCCGTGATCAGGCCGAGATGGTCCGACTCGACCGGGACCGCGGGGATGCCCCGCCGACGGAGGTCCTCGGAGAGCCAGCGGACGGCGAGTCGCTCTCCTTGGCTGAGCACCCGGTCCGAGAGCGGGGCGTCCTGCGAACCCGAGGACGCAACCTGGTCGAGCAGCCGGCGGAGACGCGTGAGGGTGGCGCGGCCGGCGGGGGGAAGGCCGGGATGCCGCAGCCGGATCTCCTCGAGGACCCGCCGACGGACGGCGTTCGATCGCGGGTGGTGGAGCGCCCCCATCAGAAGGTCCGTCACCCCCTCCCGCGCCGAGGCGACCACGACGACGGGCGCTCCCTCGGCCCGCGCCGCCTCGATGTCCCGGGCGACGCGGTCCGGGTCGGCGAGGGACGCCCCGCCGAACTTGAGGACGATCGGGCGGTGCGCGCGGGGCATGAGGGTCAGCCCCCCCTCGTCGGAAGGAACCCGCGGGCACGAGCGAGTTCGGCGTTGAGCACGGAACCCCCGGCGCCCCCCCGGACCGCGTTGTGCGACAGCACGAAGAAGCGAAGGTACGGGGGCGTCCACCGAACCCGGCCGACGACGGCCGCCATTCCCCGCGCCCGGGCGGGGCTGCCGGCCCACCGGTCCCGCAGCGGCTGCGGGCGGTCGGACTCTGGCCGCAGCAGGACGGGCGGTCGGGGCGCCGTCGGCAGGTCGAGGGTCGCGAGGGGATCGAACGCCGTCCAAGCCCCCTCGACCGAGGCGAGCGTCGGCCGTCGCGTGGCTTCCACCGTCACGGCCTCGAGGTGCCCTTCGCGTGTGGCCACGCGGGCGCAGTGCGCGAGGAACGCGGTCGGGAGCGGGACGACGCGAGCCCCCCGCCGCGTCCCGAGGATCCGAGCGCTCTCCCGTTCCATCTTCTCCTCCTCCTCCCGGATGAACGGCACGACGTTGTCCGCGATCGCGAGCGACGGCACCCCGGGGTAGCCGGCCCCCGACAGCGACTGGTAGGTCGACGCGTGGACGGCCCGAGGGCGAAGGAGCGGGACGATTGGAGCCAGCGCCAGGACGAGCCCGGTGGTTGAGCAGTTCGGGTTCGTGACGAGCAACCCTCGGCCGCCGCGGCGACGGCCCACGAGATCGAGGTGGTCGGCGTTGACCTCGGGAACCAGAAGCGGAACGGAAGGGTCCATCCGATGGTCCGCCGCATTGGAAAAGACCGAGATCCCCCGCCGGACGTACTCGGCCTCGACCGGTCCCGCGGTCCCCGACGGAAGGGCGGAGAAGACGACGCGGACCCCTTGCCGCGCGAGACGAGAGGGCGAGGTCGCGCGCAGCCGTTCGTTCTCGACCTCGACCGGCGGCGGCTCGGCGAGCTGCCAGAGGTCTCCGAGACGTCGGCCGACCGACCGCGCGCTCCCACCGAGGAGCGGAGGTTCGAACCACGGGTGGTCGGAAAGGAGCCGGGCGAAGTGTTGCCCGATGTAACCGCTCGCGCCGAGGATCGCGCAGGGGAGGCGGGGTTCGTCGCTCACGGGAGGAATCCTCCCCGCAGGGCAAGGTCGGCGAGGGCGATCGCGGTCACCGACTCGAGCACGACGACCGCGCGGGGCACGATGCACGGGTCGTGGCGACCCGCCACGACGATCGTGGTCGCCGTCTTGTCGTCCAGGTCGACGGTGCGTTGAGGGCGCGCGATGGAGGAGGTCGGCTTGACGGCGACCCGGAAGACGAGGGGCATCCCGGTCGCGAGACCGCCCAGGATCCCGCCGGAATGGTTCGACGAAGTCCGGACGCGACCGTCCTGCCAGACGAACGGGTCGTTGTGCTCGCTCCCGTGCATGGAGGCGGCCGCGAACCCGGCCCCGAACTCGATCGCCTTGACGGCCGGGACCGAGAAGACGACGTGGGCGACGGCGCTCTCGACCGAGTCGAAGAACGGCTCGCCAAGGCCGACGGGAAGGCCGGTCGCCCGGACCTCGACGACCCCCCCGACGCTGTCGCCGTCGCGACGGGCCGCCGAGATCGCCTCTTCCATCCGAGCGGCGGACTCCGGGTCGGGGGCGCCGACCTCGTTCTGAGCCGCCTTCGACCGCAGCACCGCGAGGTCGTCCGTCGGCGCTACCGTCGCCCCCTCCGGCCCGATCGAACGGGTGAAGGCGACCACGTCCACGCCGATCGTCGCGAGCAGGGTCCGGGCGATCGAACCCGCGATCACGAGTCCGACCGTCATGCGGCCGGAAAAGATCCCCCCGCCGGACAGGTCGGCCTCCGGGCCGTAGCGAACCCGAGCCGGGTAGTCCGCGTGGCCCGGACGAGGAGTCGAGCGGAGGCGGTCGTAGGGCTCGCGCCGGACGTCCTCGTTGGCGACGTGCGCCCGGAACGTCGCCCCGGTCGCCGCGCCTTGGTCCACCCCCGTGTCGATGACCAGCCGGTCCTCCTCCTGTCGACGGGTCGCGAGACGGCGACCGACCGGCCGCCGCCGGTCGAGGTCGCCCTGGATGCGAACCGGATCGATCGGCGTTCCGGCCGGGATCCCCTCGATCGTGACGCCGACCTCGGGCCCGTGGCTCGAGCCGGACAGGGAGACCCGAAGCCGTTCGCCGTAACGCATCACGGACCCCTCACCCCCTCGGCCAAGGCGCCGAGCGCCTCCCAGAACGAAGGGAACGATTTCCGAACGGCCCGTGCGTCGGCGAGCGTGCACGGACCGTCGGTCGCGAGCGCGACGACGGCCGCGCTCATCACGAGACGATGGTCCGTTTCGTGCCGAAGGTCGAAGTGGCGGGGACGGGAGGTCCCATCGATCGCGAGACCGCCCCGAGTGGCGCGAGCTCGGGCGCCGAGCGCACGGACGAGCCGAGCGGTGCCGCTTCGCCGGTCCGACTCCTTCGCCGCCACGTGCGGCGCCCCCAGGAGTTCGCTGCGCCCAGGGGTCACCGCGGCCAGGACGCCGGCGAGCGGGTAAAGGTCCGGGGAAGCCGTGAGGTCGACCGCGAACGGGCGTCGTCGCCCGCTCCGTACCGACGCACCTCGGCGAGTGCGCCGCACGCGAGCCCCGACCCGGTCGAGCAGGTCGAGCACCGCAAGGTCCGCCTGGGGCCATTCGGTCGAGACTCCGTCGACCGAAACCTCGCCCCCGGCGATCGCCGCCGCGGCCCAGAG
>JASHYY010000208.1 GCA_030042815.1 Thermoplasmata archaeon
CGGGACGCTCACCGAGGCGGACCTCTCGCTGGCCGCCTACGTGCGCGCGACGCAGCCGCGGCTCCTGCCCCACGTCGCGTTCGTCGAGCGGGCCGCGGGCGGTGCCCGCCTCGTCCTCGACTCGAAGACCCTCCGCCACCTCGAGATCACGCGGCCGATGAACCCGGACGACCCGAGCGGCGACACGCTCCTGTCGACCTGGGACGAGACGGTGACGGCCGCGGGCCGGCGGACGCTCGGTTTCTGGCTCGCCAATCCGCTCGCGGACGTCCCGGCGATCGCCCGCCGGCAGGACGCCGTCGCCGCCCTCGTCGCCCGCGGCGCCGCGCTCGCCGAGCTCCGTCGGACGCTGCGCGGGGTGGCGGACCTCGCCCGCATCGCGTCCCGCACCGCCGGCCGGCGCGTACGGCCGAGCGAGCTCGCCGTCCTCCGCGACGGGCTAAAGGCCGTGGGGCGCGCCCGGGAGTTCCTCGCCGCGGGGCCGGGCGCCCCCGAGCTCTCCCGGCTCGTCCACGCGCTCGGACCTCCGGCCGAGCTCGAGTCGCTGCTCGAGGCCGCCCTTCCGGCGGTCGTCCCGCCCTCCCCGGAGGAGGGGAGCCTGTTCCGGCCGGGCCACGCCCCCGACGTCGACCGATGGCGGGCGACCGAGCGGGCCGCCCTGGCCGAGCTCGCCGAGCTCGAGCGCACCGAGCAGGTGGCGACCGGCATCCGCACCCTCAAGGTCGGGTACAACCAGGTCTTCGGCTACTACCTCGAGGTGACGAAGCCCCACCTCGCACGCGTTCCCCCGCACTTCCGCCGCCGGCAGACGGTCGCCCAGGCGGAGCGGTTCACGTCCGACCGCCTCGAGGAGATCGAGCACCGGATCCTCGAGGCCCGCGAGGGGGCGCGGGTCGCGGAGGCGACCCGCTGGGAGGAGTTCCTCGCGTCGGTCGACCGGCACGTTCGGGACGTCCACCGGGTCGCCCGGGCGCTCGGCGAGCTCGACGCGCTCGCGACGTTCGCCCACCTCGCCCAGACCCGGGGCTACGTTCGCCCGACCGTGGACGACTCGTCGCTGCTCGTGGTGCGGGACGGACGCCACCCGGTGCTCGAGCGGACGCTCGGCGAGGCGTTCGTTCCGAACGACACCGACCTCGACCTCGCGACCCGCCGATTGCTCGTCCTCACGGGGCCGAACATGTCCGGAAAGTCTACCTACATGCGCCAGGTCGGCCTCCTCACCGTCCTCGCCCAGGCGGGCTCGTTCGTGCCGGCCCGCTTCGCGCGGGTCGGCCTCGTCACGCAGCTGTTCACCCGGATGGGGTTCACCGACGAGATCGGGCGTGGCAAGTCGAGCTTCATGGTCGAGATGACCGAGGTCGCCGACATCCTCCGCGCCGCCGACGAGCGGTCGCTCGTGCTGTTGGACGAGGTGGGCCGCGGGACGAGCACGTTCGACGGCCTCGCGCTGGCCTGGGCGACCCTCCGCCACCTGCACGACGCGGTCCGAGCCCGCGCGCTGCTGGCGACCCACTACCACCAGCTCACCGACCTCGTCCGCGGGCTCCCCGCCGCCGAGAACGCCCACTTCGCCGCCGCCGAGCGGGCGGACGGGATCGTGTTCACCCACCGGCTCGTCCCGGGGGCGACCGACCGGAGCTACGGAGTCCACGTCGCCCGCCTCGCCGGGGTCCCCGAGACCGTGCTCGCGGAGGCCGAACGTCTCCTGCACGAGCTCGAGGCTCAGGGGGTTCCGGTCCGGGAACCGCGGGCCGCGCGGCGGCGCGCCCCGCGCTATACGCAGGCGGTCCTAGTGGCCGATGCGCCGTCCGTGGAGGACCCCCTCCGGCGGGCGCTGCGCGAGCTCGACGTGACGTCGCTCTCCGACGAAGAGGCCCGGGCCCGGCTGCACGAGCTCAAGCGGCGCGCCGAGCGCTCGGCCGACGGAGAGGACCCCGCGGCATGAGCGACCCCGACCCCCGGCCCCGACGACCGATCCGTCGCCTCTCGACCGAGACCGTCGAGCGGATCGCGGCCGGGGAGGTCGTCGAGCGACCGGCGTCGGTCGTGAAGGAGCTCCTCGAGAACGCCCTCGACGCGCGGGCCTCGCTCGTCACGGTGCGGGTCGAGGGGGGCGGCCTCGACCGGATCGAGGTCGCCGACGACGGGGAGGGGATCCCTCCGTCCGAGCTCGAGCTCGCCGTCGAGCGGCACGCGACGAGCAAGATCGCCCCCGAGGGCCCGGTCGAGGGGATCGTCTCGCTCGGATTCCGCGGAGAGGCCCTCGCCGCGATCGCCTCCGTGAGCCGACTCCGGCTCTTCTCCCGTCCCCCCGACCGGGAGTGGGCGGAGGGCGTCTCGGTCGTCGGCGGTGCGGTCGCCGGCCGGTTCCCCGTCCCCCGCGCTCCGGGGACGACCGTCGAGGTCGAGGACCTCTTCTTCAACACCCCCGCCCGGCGGAAGTTCCTGAAGAGCGCACCGGCCGAGCTGGTCGAGCTGCTGCGGTCGGTGGAGCGGGCGTATCTCGCGAGCCCGACGACGACGTTCCGTGTCGAGTCGGAGGGGAAGGAGGTGGCGACGTATCCCGCGACGTCGGAGCTTTCGGACGCCGCCGCCCGGGTCCTCGGTCCCGAGTTCCTGCGCGGGTCGTTCCCGGTCCGTAGCGAGGTCTCGGGAGGACGGGTGTTCGGCGTCCTCGGCCGGCCGCCGATCGCCGCCGGGAGCGCCCGAGGGCTCTACCTCGCGGTGAACGGCCGGCCCATCGCCTCCCGGACGCTGTCGCAGGCGGTCCGCGTCGCCTTCGGGGACGCGCTGCCCCGCACGCGCTACCCGGTCGGGGTCGTGCACCTGGAGCTCCCCCCGGACCGGGTGGACGTGAACGTCCACCCGACGAAACGCGAGGTGCGGATCTCGCGGGAGCGGGAGCTCGCCGATGCGGTCCGCGGCGTCGTCCGGAACGCGCTCCGGGGCGCGGCGACGGCGGGC
>JASHYY010000209.1 GCA_030042815.1 Thermoplasmata archaeon
TCTACGTGGCGGCCCATCGGGAGGCCCCGCAAGGTCTCCCACGGGTCGGACCGGTCGTTCGCCGACATCGCGGATTCTGAGGCTCCCGGCGCCGGGGAGCTTCGCCCGGTATAAAGTGTCGTGCGCGACCGGGCTTCGCCGACCCCGGGCTTTTATAGGCGGCCCTCCTCGGCGCGCCGAAACGGTTCCGAGGGTGCCCGTGTGGGGTAGCTACGGGATCGGGGCCCGACCCCCGACCCGCTGCAGTGGATTATCCTAGAGGCCTGCGGAGCCTCAGACCTGGGTTCGAATCCCAGCACGGGCGTCCGGTCCGAATCCGACCTCCAACCCGCCCCGAACAGCGCGGCGCCCACGATCGCCAGGACGAATCCGAAGCCCGTCAGCGCGGCCGTTCCGGCGCACGTCATCTCCCCGGAGGGGTTGGCCGAGGAGAGAGGGGCAGCGCAGGGCGACCCCAGTCCGATGGCCGCGAAGAGGAGGCCCATCGCCAGCGCCGCGAGGCCGCTCATGCCGAGGCTTTGCATCCCGAAGGGTACCGCCTTTCGGCCCAAGTAGTCTTCGAAACCGTCCCTCGTGTGCCCGGGAGGGAGTTCCCGGTCGCGCCGCTAGGTCGTCTTCCGTCGTCCTCGGGTCAGCGCCGCGGCGAGCGGGTCGTACTCGGTCGGGCCCTCGTGTCGCCGGCCGTTGATGAAGAAGGTGGGCGTCGACCGGACCCCGAGTCGGGCCCCTTCGGCTCGGGAGCTCTCCACGAGGCGCCTCGGCTCCCCGTTCTCGAGGTCCTGGTCGAACCGGCGCAGGTCCAGACTGATCTCCCGAGCCAGTTCGCGGATCCGGGTCGGGCTGAGCTCGTTCTGCTGCTGGAAGAGCCGGTCGTGCATCAGCCAGAACTTCGCTTGCATGTCGGCCGCTTCCGAGGCCTCCGCGGCGAACCGTGCGATCGGGTGCAGTTCGTCCTTCGGGAAATGGCGAAACACGTAGCAGAGGTCGTCCCCCAGGTCCCGTAGGAGCTCCTTCACCACGTGGTAGCCCTCGGCGCAATCGGGGCACTCGAAGTCACCGTACTCGACCAGCGTGTACGGGGCCGAGATCGGGTGCAGGCGGTGGTCGAGGTCGGTCAGCTCGACGCTCGAGACCGACCGGGCCCCGGGGGTCGCAGAACCGAACGAGGTGCCCACGACCCGTCCCCCTAGCGCCCCCGCATCACCGAGGCGTACATCAGCCGGCTCCCCCGTTCGCCGGCGACCGCGAGTTCGGACACGCCGTCCGCCAGGAGCCCGCTTCCCGCGGGCAGGTCGCGGCCGGCGGCGCGCGCCGCGCCCTCGAGCACGTACACGGCCGCGGTGCGGTCTTCGCCGACGGGGAGCGTGACCCCTCCCGTTCGGTCAAAGGCCACGTCCCGCATCTCCAGCGCGAGGACCGAGTGGATTGGCCCCGGCGGTCCTACGAGGACCGACTCCACGACGCCCGGCGCGGCGCCCGCAAGAGGGGTCGCCGGGGCGATTTGGTAGGGGCGCTTCGGTTCCCGGGTACCCTGGGGTACGTGAAGGACAAGAGAGAGCCAGTGCGCGGTGGTCCGGGGCTTCGGGTTCACGTCGTGGACCTGGGTCTGCACCGTCGAGAGCAGGCAGACGGAGCCGGACGGTACCTCCGTGCCGTGGCGCTCCCCGTCGTAGACGAGCAGGGACCCGGAGAGCACGTAGGTGACGACCTCCTGGTCGGCGTGGGGGTGGGGGTCGGGGTCGCCGCGGCCGACCATCGTGCTCTCGACCAAGGTCTCGAACGGAGGCCAGTGGCTGAACTCGAGCGACGGGAACAGCGTGCGGCCCTCGGCTCCGTCGGTCTCGGTGACGTGGGCCTTGCCCGAGACGAGACGGACCGCACCGCCTCCGGCGTGCTGGGGAGTTGGGCTCACGGGGGGACTCCCGCGACCGTGGTCCCGGTCGGGGGCCGAACCTCGGTCCGGACCGGGACCCCCTCGCGCACGGAACCGGTGACCGTGCAATAGTCCTCGAAGATCGCGACGCATCGATCGAACCGCGTTCGATCCGATTCGTCCTGCGGCGCGCATTCGATTCGGACCTTGAGCGACGCGACGCGCTTGCGCCCCCGCTCGTTGCGCCCGAACGTGACGGTGACCTCGGTCCGGATCGGGGACGCGCGGACTCGCGCCCGCTCGAGCGAGTTGAAGAGGGTGGAACCGAGGCAGTGTCCGACGGCCGCCGCGAGCGCGAGCGCGGGGTCGGGGCCGGCGCCCGTCCCCGTCGGCGGAGGTTCGTCGACGGTCTGCGGGCGAAGATTCGTGCCAGGGTAGCTCACCTCGAATCGGTACCCCTCGACCTGGGCGACGGCGATGCGCACCGGGTCGAACTCGGGGGAAGGTGTCGTACTGGGGGTGCTCATCGATCCGTTCCCGACCTCTCGTTGGACTGACCGACGCCGAGCCTCCCCGCCCGCCTCATTCGAGGGCATCGCGGAACCGGATCGAGGCGTGGCTGCCGTTGCAGAACGGCATGTTGGTCGACGCGCCGCACCGGCAGAGCGTCACCCGGTTGCGGACCTCGTACGGGACGCCGTTCGCGGACTCGACGCGGATCCCTCCGCGAACCCAGAGCGGCCCGCTGCACTTCATGACCGGGTCCTCCACGAG
>JASHYY010000210.1 GCA_030042815.1 Thermoplasmata archaeon
ATTCGGAGCGGACGCGGCCGAAGCGGTCTATCGAAAGGTCCAACGAGTCCCCTACGGACACCCGGTCGACGCCACGCGGTCCCTCTCCTCGGTCTTGCGCGAGATTCGCTCGCATCTACCTCGCCCCTGAGAGGGGACGCGGGGGCGGCCCCGCGGGCTCGCGTACGGGGCCGGAGCCGAGAAAAAGCCCGGAGACCCGGGGCCGAACGGCGCCCCGCTTGGAACGCGTGCGCTAGTGGTACGGCTCGAACAGGAACGTCAGTCGGAGGGCCCCGACCGAGACCTCCTGGAGGGCGTCCACGAACCGACCGAGGGTCGACAGTTCGTCCGCGCCGATCCGCAGCTGTTGCCGGAGCGAGATCTGCTCGATCTCGGACGCCGGGCGGAACCCCGCAGGGTATCACGCGAACCCTCCCCGAGGATTCTCCATCAGCACCTACCGTAGCGCGAGCAGGAACTGGGCGTTCTGCGCCGCGTCCATACGACCCAGTTGGGCGCGCGTTCCCGGAGCGATGTCCCGGGCCACGATGAGATGGAGCGCGCCGGCGAACTCGTCGCACGGGACCGAGACGGCCCCGTGCCGGATCGCCACGCTCGGCACCACGGTCCCGTCGGTCTACCGTCCCTCCGTGCGCTCGGTTTCGTAACCGAGCTCGCGAGCCCATCGTTCGGCGAGCGCCAGCACGGTTCCGCCCGGACCGGCTCCTTCGTCGTGCATCCGACGTCTCGGGTCGCCGTCTCGCTACGGGCGATCCGCCCCCGGCCGCCGGCCGAGCCGCGGGGAAGTCCGGTTCAGTGCGACTTCTTCTTCGCACGAGCCTTTGGCGTGGGCACCTCGAAATCGTCCTCGCGCTCGTGGAGGACGTAGGACTCCTCGCTCGCTCGCTTCAGGGTCGCGCCGTCCCGATCGCATTTCGGGTGCGGGACCGCGGGCTCGATCACGTAACCTCCTCCACAGACCGGACACTCGTAGTACGGCATAGTCGCGGACACCCGACTCCCTTCCAAGGGTAAAACCCACGCGGGTCCCCGCCCACCGCCCGGAAGGGAAGGAAATCCGCCCCGGGGGAGTCCGGCCGTGGGAAACGCGAGGGCCCGTCGAGCCGTTCCGACGGCTCGATAGGGGCGGTCTCCGCGGGCGGAGCGTCCCCGGACCTCCGGGCGGGGCGGTCGTCTAAAAGGCAAAGGCGACCGCGACGAAGGCGGTCGAGATCACGGCACCGAACGTGACCCAATAGATCGCCCGCTGCCGGCGGTCCATAGCGAGGTCGCCCATGAGTTTCGGGTCGCTCCCGATGACGCCCAGCATGACCATCGGACCGATCAGGATGAACACGAAGAACACCAGCAGGTAGATCACGACGCTGATGAGCGCGGTCGGCGGGATCAGCAACGCCGCGAGGACCCCGGGGAGGCTCTCGACCACATAGATGATCCAGATCGACCGGGAGTCCATCGCAAGGGATTCTCCGATGCCCCACGCGCTGGCCATCGAGATCACGATGAGCGCGATGAAGGCGGCGGCCACGAGGCCGATGCAAAAAACGTACGGCGAGGCGGCGCCCGCGACCGGGGTCAGGACCCGGCCCAGTTGCTGAGCGCTCGCGAAGGCATCGAGGTTCTGGGCACCATACGCTCGGGCGAACGCCATCGCCGTCACGACCATCAGGAGCTCCGTGACGACGGCGCCGACCAGGGTCTCGATCCGCATGTTCCGAACGGCTCTCTTCCGGGGGACATTCAGTCCCGCCGCTCGGAGCTCGGCCGACTTGATCCCGGTCGCCGACGCTTGGAAAAAGATCATGAACGGCATGATCACCGCCCCGACGGAAGCGGCCACGATGACGAGGAACTCCGGAGTGTTCTGGAACAGGAACGGGTTCGCCGACGGCGCCGTCCACGGTTCGACCCCGCTCAGAAAGAGGGTAGTGACCAGTCCCGCGATGAGCACGCCGGAAAGCAGAAGGAGCGGAAGCTCCGCCTGCGCGTACTTGCGCTTCGTCACGATGAGGATGTGGATGACGTAGACCACCGGGATGGTGTACCAAAGGTTGACTCCGGCGATCTCGAGCCCGACCGCGATGCCGATGTACTCGATCGCGTAGGTGACCACGTCCGTGACCGCCATCGGGAGGGTCATGACGAGCGACCACCGGACGCTGAAGTGGTCCCGAATGACCCCACCCAGACCTCGCCCGGTCGCGATGCTGATTCTCCCCGCGAGCTCCTGGACGATGTACAGTGGGACGATCAAAAGCAGGAAGAGCCAGATGAGGCCGTAACCGAACTGCGCTCCGGTCTGCGCGGCCTCGATCACGCACGCCGCGTCCATGTCCGCCATCATCACGAGCCAGGCGGGACCGAAGTGCCGGGCGAAGTCGCTGCGGAACAGCTGCCCCCAGCGGAATCGCGGGGCGATGTCCGTCGGCGAGGCGTCAGGATAGTCGCCCAGTGCTTCCGCCACCGACCTTTCTCCGCCCCGGGTCCTTCGACCGCCCGTCGTGCGTGTCTCCGCGAGGCCCTTGGAGCCCCCCGACGGGGGTCGCGAGGGAGGCGATTCGGGGGCCCGCCGTCGCTGTCGACATGTCGGAACCCCTCACCGAAGTTTAGCCACTCCGGGGTGAGTATTTAGGCGTATCGTCTGTGACAGTGTCCCATCTTGATTCACACTGTGAATAAGTCTCGGCGGAAGCGGCGCGTCTCCCGGGCGGGACCCCCGGCCTTCGGCCGGCCCCATCCGATTGTCCACCCATCGCGGGCGGACGCAGCGCGGGGCGCGCCGGCCCGTCGACCGCCGGAGTCCCTTCCGATGTCGGATCGGGCCCGGTTCTTCCCCTTGCTCCGCCGCGGCCCCGGACTGTCCGTCACAGTAATGTATCGAGGCCCCTCCGGAAGCCACCGATGGCGGACGACGAGCCGCTGAAGATCGTCGTCAGTCCTCACGGCCCCTACCGGGTCGTCGGCGGCATCCCGCTGGCGGTCCAGACGATCACTCCGAACTCGCGCGGGGAGTCGTGGGACTGGGTCGAGGGCCGGTCGTTCCCGGCGGAGAAGGAGTACTTTCTCTGCCGGTGCGGTCACTCGAAGAACAAGCCGTTCTGCGACAACAGCCACCGGCGCGTGGGCTTCGTGGGCGCCGAGACCGCCTCGCGCCGCCCGGTCGAGCGGCAGTCGGAGCACTTCGAGGGGCCGACCCACACCCTGAG
>JASHYY010000211.1 GCA_030042815.1 Thermoplasmata archaeon
CGGGAGGCGGGCTCGGGCGTGTCGTCCGCGGCCCGCCGGGCCCACTCGAGCCAGCGACGGGGGAGGCCGCGCAGGTTCGAGAGGGTCGCGAGGAGGAGCAGCAGGCCGAAGAGCGCCGTCGCGAGCCCGAGGTGGAGCAGGATGATGGGCACCTGGAGCCGGCTCTCCACGACCACCCCGCCGAGGAGCGCCTCGCCGACCACGAGGGCGAGGGTGCCGAACGAGACGCGCAGGAGGGCCATCCGCTGACGCTCGTAGACGACGCCGAGCAGGAAGACCACGAGGACGCTCAGGGCGAGGAAGAACGCCGAGACCCGGTGGCTCCACTCGAGCGCGACGCTCCCGTGGAAGGCGGGCAGAAGGTTCCCGTTGCCGAAGCACGACGGCCAGTCGGGGCAAGCGAGACCGCTGCCGCTCGCCATGACGTTCCCCCCGAGGATGATCGTCGTGTAGCAGAGCAGGCAGGCGACGATGGCGCCGTAGCGAAACAGGTCGTGGCCGCGCATCGCCCGGCTACCCCACCTCGGGTGGGCTCGCGGTCGGCACGGGGGTCGGGAGGCGGGTCGGCGTCGGTGCGGCGGCGGGGCCGGTCATCCGCGCCGGGAGCTCCTCGCCCCACGGGTCGGAGACCGTGACGGGCTCGCCGGCGAAGTAGCTGTACATCATGTTGTACGCGAAGACGAGCTGGCCGATCCCGAGGACGTAGGCGCCGATGGTCGAGAGGAAGTTGAGCGCCTGGAAGTTGCCGGCCCACAGGTAGGTGTAGACGCGGCGGGGCATCCCCTCGGCCCCGAGGATGAACATCGGGAAGAGCAGGACGTTCACCCCGACGTAGGTCATGACGAAGTGGACCTGGCCGAGGCGCTGGTTGTACCAGCGGCGGGTCAGGATCGGGAAATAGAAGTAGATCCCGGCGAAGATCGCCATCAGCGTCCCGCCGAGCAGGATGTAGTGGAAGTGCGCCACGACGAAGTACGTTCCGTGGTACAGGTAGTCGACCGGGATGGAGGCGAGCATCACGCCCGACAGGCCTCCGATGACGAACCCGGTGATGAAGGCGAAGCAGAACCACATCGGGAGCGCCATCCAGATCCGGCCGCCCCAGAGCGTCGCGACCCAGTTGAACGTCTTCACCGCCGAGGGGACCGCGACCGCGAACGTCGCGAGCATGAACACGAACCGGACGTTCGTCGAGATCCCCGTCACGAACATGTGGTGCTCCCAGACGGCGAACGAGAGCACGGCGAACGCGCCGAGCGCGATCGCCATCGCGCCGTAGCCGAAGATGTCCTTGCGGGCGAGCTTCGGGAGGATCGTCGAGACGATCCCGAACGCCGGCAGGACCATGATGTAGACCTCGGGGTGCGCGAAGAACCAGAAGACGTTCTGGTAGAGCAACGCGCCGCCGAGCGGCGTCCCGTTGGCGGCGGCGAGCAGGTGGGTCCCGAAGACCCGGTCGGAGAGGATCATCGTGAGCCCGATCGAGAGCGACGGGAGCGCGAAGATCAGGAGGACCGAGTTGATCAGCATCGCCCAGACGAACAGGGGCATGTTCCAGTAGTGGACGCCGGGCGCGCGGTGCTTCAGGATCGTGACGAGGAAGTTCACGGCGCCGAGCATCGAGGAGACCGTGAGGATGTGCAGGCCGAGGATCCAGAGGTCGATCCCGTCGCCCGGCGCCTGGATCGACAGCGGGACGTAGCCGGTCCAGCCCGCGTTCGCGTTCGACAGGATCAGGATGACCCCGGCGGGCGGGATCAACCAGAACGCGATCGCGTTGATCCGGGGGAGCGCCATCTCGCGCGAGCCGATCATCGACGGCACGAGGAAGTTCCCGAACCCGGCGAGGGTCGGGAGGACGAACATGAAAATCATCAGCACGCCGTGCATCGTGAACAGGACCGAGTAAACGTCCGGGGTGATCCCGAGGGTCGTCTGCGGGTCCATCCCGAGGCCCTGGACGAAGCCGAGGTCGGTGCGGATGAGGACCGCGTAGATCCCGCCGATGAAGAAGAAGACGAGACCGGTGACGATGTACATCCAGCCGATCCGCCGGTGGTCGGTCGTGAACAGGTAGAGCTTGATCTTCGCGAGCAGCCAGGCCCCCTGGACGGAGAGCACGTAGAGCAGGAACGCCGCGATCGCGACGACGCTCCCGATGATCACGAGGGGCGTCGTGACGTCGGTCAACGCCCCCCCTCCGCCGTCATGCGATAAGTCCCCCTAGTACGTACGCGATGGCGGCGCCGGCGAGGACCACGACCAGGATCTTCAGGAACCGCACCTGCGTCTCCGTCGAGACGAAGCCGGGGTTCTTCGGGGAGAACCGCCGCCCGAGCGGCCAGACCCGGTAGGTCCGGTCGGTGACGTGGACGACCACCGCGCCCATCAGGAACATCAGGCCGACCGCGAACCCGAACGACTGCTCGGCGCCGGGGCTCGTGAGCGGCCCGAGCCGGACCGAGTAGACGATCAGCACCGCGATCCCGAGCAGCAAGAGGACCTGCACGGCCGTGTAAAGGTCGAGGACCCGGAGGCGGACCCGGCGCAGCTCGTCCTCGGTGAGAGGGTCACTCAAAGAGATCCACCCTCCGATGGGCGACGCCCCGGTACCGGTCGACCCGGTACAGGATCCCGGCCATGAACAGGAACGAGAGCCCCGCGACGACCGCTCCGACCCCGACCCACACGAGTCCGTAGAGGGCGCCCGACAGGACCCCGACGAGCCCGTAGACGACGGTGCCGGCGCCGACAGTTCCGAGCACGAGGAAGACCGCGAGGATCCCCCACAGCGGCCCGGTGTTCCACCGGGGGGTCTCGGACCCGGTCGCGAGCTCGTTACTCACTCGACCTCACCTCCGCGGCCGCCACGGGGGTCGCGCCCGGGGTCCCCGACGTCGGGTAGGCCCCCGCGAACGGGTTCGTCCGGGCGGCGAGGCGCCGGTGGTAGCTGCGCCGGTAGCGCCAGTGGAACAGGGCGAGGACGATCGCGTTCACGACGAAGATCGGGCCGAGCGTCTCGGCGACGGTCATCGGGGGGATCTGGACGCCCGGGGTCTCGCCGCCCCAGACCGTCATCAGGACGAAGAACGCGAGGAGCGACGTCCCGAGCCAGATGAAGAACGGACGGTCGCGCGGATGGGTCCGCTTCGAGCGGTCGAGGAACGGGACGAACAGGATGTAGACGAGCAGGGCGGTCGAGACCCCGATCGCGAGGACCGGAGTGACGCCGGTGAAGTCGACGAATTTGAACAGCCAGAGGAAGTACCAGTCCGGCTCGGTCACGACCCCGGCCGCGGCGAGGTTCCCGACGTAGGTCGGGAGGGTCCACGGCCACAGCGCCGCGATCCCGAACAGGACGCCGACGTAGAGGAGCCCCCACTTCGTGATGTAGAAGAAGATGTGCGGCATGAACGGGACGGCCTTCTTGTCGTCCTTCTCGGTGTAGCGCCGGCGCTGGAGCGGGTCGGACGTCGCCGGCGGTGCGATCCCGTGCGACTCGAACAGGGCGATGTGCGCGTAGAGGAGCGCCGCGAGCGCGAGGGGGATGAGGAGCACGTGCGCGTCGAACATCCGCGAGAGGAGCCCCTGGGACGTCCCGTCCGCCAGGATGAACGGCCCGAGCAGCGGTCCGACGGTCGGCAGGCGGAGGGCGAGCACGATCCCGACGTTGGTCGCGTTGTACGAGAGCTGGGTGTACGGCAGGAGGTAGCCCGTGAACCCCATGCCGAGGGTCATGACCATCAGCAGGGTGCCGACCATCCAGGAGAACTCGCGGGGCGCCTTGTAGACGCCGAGGTAGTAGCCGCGGTAGAAGTGGACGAACATCAGGAAGATCATCGCGTAGGCGCCGTAGAGATGGGTCGAGAGGAGCAGCGAGCCCATCGGGACCGAGTGGATGATGTAGTACGTCGAGCACCAGGCGGCGGGCGCCGTCGAGTAGGCCCCGACCGGCTGGCCGCACGCCGTGAGCGTCGGGGCCGTGCTCGGCTGGTAGTAGAGCAGGAGGAGCGCGCCCGACACGACCTGGTAGAGGAACGCGTTCACGACGAACGCGCCGGTCCAGTACGACGGCTTGAAGGTGAACTCGGGCTGGGGCCGCAGGGCCCACTTGCGCATCGAGGTCCGGTCCTCGACGAACCCCCAGATCTTGTTCAGGCTCCGGTTGTACCACCTGGAGAACGCCACGCTCCGTCCTCCCTAGGCGATGTTGCAGAGGATCACGGGCGTCTCCTTCAGGAGCTGGGAGGTCGACCCGACCCCGTAGTCCCCTTGCAGCGTGTTGAGGTGCCCGTTCACCGGGGGGCTCCCCGGCCGCATGCCGTAGGCGAAGATGTTGCCGCTCGCGTCCGTCTCGAGCAGCACCTGCGGCAGGGGCAGGACGGCGGGCCCGGTCAGGTTCGCCGCGCTGTTCGTGACGTCGTAGGTCGACCCGTGGCAGGAGCAGTGGATGTAGAACGTCTTGCCGCCCGGCGTCTGCGGGCAGGTGCCGGGCGGGTAGTAGGCGATGGCGGGCGCCGGGCAGCCGAGGTGCTGGCAGATCGCGCTGTAGGCGACGATCGAGTTGTGCGTCCCGACCCCGTACGGGACGTTCTCCGCGCCGTTCGTCCCGTTCGGCGTCCCGCTCGACGGGTAGAGGTTCAGGAGGAAGTTCGGCTCGTTCTGGAGCGGGTAGTAGAACAGGTAGATGTCGGGCGTCTCGGAGTTGTACTCGGATTCGACCGTGCTGACGGTGAGCGCGCTTCCGTCCACGTCGAGCAGCTGGACCTTCGGGTAGCTCGAGATCCCGATGGCGGGCGGCTGGACGTACTGGAGGGTGCCGCCGACAAGCCCTCCGGCCCCGGCGCCGACGAGGCCGGCGACCGCGAGGAGTTTGAGGACGTTGCGTTTCGTCTCATCGACCTCCTCCCCGTTCGGGCGGGCGACCGGGACCCGCCGGACGCGGCCCACCGGAAAGTCGAGCGCCGGCTGCCGGGCGACCGTGAACGGGCAGGTCGGCGGGCAGTCGAGGCCGAGCGGGTTCACAGGGTCCTCCCGCGCGTGTCGGGCGTCGCGTCGTCGACGAGGGTCGGGTCGGGTTCGACGGCCTCGCCCGGGAGCTCGGCCCGGTCGCTGCCGTGGTAGACCGCCCAGATGATGCCGATCCCCAGGAGCACGACCAGGACCTGCGTCAGCGTGACGATCTGGTCCGGGGAGAGCGCGCTCACCGGCTGACCTCGCTCTCCGAGAGCTGCACGGGCGCGGTCATCGTCCAGGTCGGGACCGGGTAGCCGCCCGTCCACGGCGGCGGGGGAGCCCCGGGAGCGGGCCCGGGGAGCGTCGGCACGCCACGGACGGCGGCCGGGATCCCCCGGGTCTGGACGGGGGTCGGGTCGAGCCCGAGGAGCGCGCCCCGGATCGAGAGGGGTTGGCCCGGCGCGGGCGTCGGGATCTCGGCGGCGCGCAGGAACTCGCCGAGGAGCTCCTGCTTGAGGCGGCCGGCGCGGGCGTACCACCGCCCGAACGTGCGGATCGCCTCGCCGTTCCGCTCGCCGAAGAGGAGGAAGACCCCGACCCCGAGGATGATGATCCAGTCGATGTCGGAGAAGAGCGCCATCCTAATTCACGCCGCCCCCACGGCCCCGTTCGGCCGGTCCCGGTCGTTCGAGCGCGACTCCCAGCGGCCCGCGAAGTAGGCGCCGCCGAGGTAGAGGCCGATCATCGGCGTCGCGATGAGGAGCATCGTGATGCCGGAGTTGTCGGGGGTGACGATCATCCCGAACACGAGCGCCCCGATGACCGCGCCGCGCCAGTGGCGCCGCCACGCCGAGGCCCGCACCACGCCGAGCCGCGTCAGGGCGTAGATGAACACCGGCAGCTCGAA
>JASHYY010000021.1 GCA_030042815.1 Thermoplasmata archaeon
GGTCCCCTACCGGGTGGTGAACGTCTGTACCGGGGACGTCGGCACGATCGCCGCGAAGAAGTACGACGTCGAAGCGTGGTTCCCGCGCCAGCAGGCGTACCGGGAGGTCGTCAGCTGTTCGAACTGCACCGACTACCAGGCGCGGCGGCTCGGGATCCGGATGGGAAAGGCCGGCCGTCCCGGTAAGGTCGTGCCGCACACTCTCAACTCGACCGCCGTCGCCACGTCCCGGGCGATCGCGGTGATCCTCGAGCAGTACCAAGAACCGGACGGGACGCTGGCCGTGCCCCGGGTCCTGCGACCGTACCTCGGGGGACGGGCGTCGATCGGACCGACCGGGCGGGCGGCCTGAGGGCGTTCCGGCCCCCGAAGGGGCAAGCACCTAAGCGCTCCGGCTCGCTCGCCCGTGCGGGGCGAGCCCGTGGAGCGTCAGCGACGCCTCGAGGAGTTCGGGGCCGGTGAAGGGGCGGCTCCCGTCCGGTCGGCCTCCGGGCGGCCGCACCCGGAGGGGCTCCCGGAAGTTTGGAGGGTCGCGGCGGGCCTCGTCGAGCACCCGTACCTCACGCCCGGCCAGATCCGGGCCCTTCCGTTCCAGATCGACCTCGCCCGGATCGCCCTCTCGGAGGACCTCCTGGTCGTCCTCCCCACGGGGCTCGGGAAGACGGTCATCGCGGCCCTCGTGGCCGCGGAGCTCCTGCGCGCCGGCGACGGCAAGGTCCTTTTCCTCGCGCCGACCCGGCCGCTCGTGCACCAGCACGCCGACTCGTTCTCGCGTTGGCTCCGACCGCTCCGCTTCGCCCGGTTCACCGGCACGGTGCGCCGCCCGGTGCGGGTCGGCGCGTGGGAGACGGCCGACGTCGTCTTCGCCACGCCCGAGATCGTCCAGAACGACCTCTCGGCCGGACGGTACCGGCTCGACGACGTCGCGCTCGTGATCTTCGACGAGGCGCACCACGCGGTCGGCAAGTACGTCTACGTCCCGATCGCCGCGCGCTACGCGACCGAGCGGCCGGTCGGTGGCCGGGTCGTCGCCCTGACGGCGTCGCCCGGGGGCAAGGACGAACGGATCGAGGAGGTCGTCGGCGCTCTCGGGGTCCGGCGGATCGAGGCCCGGTCGCGGGAGGACGATGGCGTCCGCGAATACGTGCAGCCGGTCGAGGTCGACTACCGATGGGTCGACCTTCCGCCCGCCTCGGAGCGGGTCCGGGACCTCCTCGCGGAGGCGTCCCGCACGACCGCGCGCAAGCTCCAGAAGATGGGCTACCTCCGCAAGAAGCCGATCGCCTCGCTCTCGGTCAAGGACCTGATCGCGCTCCGGGCGGAGATCTTCGCCCGGCCGGGCCCGATGGTGCGGCGCTTCGGGCCGCTGTTCCACCAGCTCGTGCTCCTCCACCTGCACCACGCCCAGGAGCGGCTCGAGACCCAGGGGGTCGCGCCGTTCCTGCAGTACCTCGACCGGCTGGCCGCGAAGGAGAAGCCCAGCCGAGGCGACGTGGCGGTCCTGAAGCTCCCCGAGGTCGTCCAGGCCCGCCGGGAGGCGGAAGAGTTCCTTCGGTCGACGAAGGAACCGTCCCATCCGAAGCTCGACGCGCTCGTCTCGCTGGTCGCCGAGACCCTCGCCGAACCCCGGAACCACCCGCCGCGGGTGCTGGTGTTCGCCCAGTACCGCGACACCATCCAGTCGATCCAGGAGGCGCTCGAGCGCCAGGGCCACGTCGTCGGCCGGTTCGTCGGTCAGGCGACCCGGGACCCGGAGGACAAGGGGATGAACCAGAAGGAGCAGGCCCGGGTCCTCGGGGCGTTCCGAGACGGACGCTTCCCGGTGATGGTCGCGAGCAGCGTGGCGGAGGAGGGGCTCGACGTGCCCGACGTCGACCTGGTCGTGTTCTTCGAGTCGGTCCCGAGCGAGATCCGGGCGATCCAGCGCCGCGGACGGACGGGTCGCAGCTCGCTCGGACGCGTCGTCGTCCTCCTGACCCGCGGGACGCGGGACGTGCGGTACCAGGCCGCGGAGGTGCGCCGCGAGAAGGCGATGAAACGGATCGTCCGGCGGCTGTCGTCCGAAGCGCGCCGCCGCCGGACGCCTGCGTCCGGGGAGGGGACGACCGTCCCCGCCGAAGGTCGCCGCTCGGCTCCGGACGGGGTATAAACGTTCCGAGACGACGTGCGATGGTGCGACTCGGTCGTCCAAGCTAAATAACCCGGTCCGGGTCAAACGCGCTACCGGTGGCCATGGGGCTTGTCCAGGCGCTGGCCGACCATCTCGGACTCCTGACTTTGACCGCAATCGCGGTCGTGCTGACGCTCTACCTCGTCTACTCGATGGTCCATCCCGAGAGGTTCTGACGTAGACCGAGGTCTGTGTTCGAGCTGCAGTCGCTCTGGGACGTCATCGTTCTCATCGCGCTCGTCATCGCGGTCGCGCCGTTCTTCGGCGCCTACCTCGGCCGCGTCTACATGGACCGTCCGGCCTTCGGGGACGTGATCCTCCTGCGGATCGAGACGGTGATCTACCGGCTCCTCGGGACCTCTCCGCGGCGCTCGATGCGGGCCAAGGAGTACCTGTTCGCCCTCCTGATCGTGAACCTCGGGGTCTTCGCGTTCCTCTACGTGTTCTTCGTCTTCCAGAGCGTCCTCCCGCTCGACGCGACCGGCGCCCCCAACATGAGCTGGACGCTCGCGTTCCACTCGGCGGCCAGCTTCACGACGAACACCGACTTCACGCACTTCACCAACGAGAGCCAGATGAGCCTCGGCTCGCTGATGATCGCCTGGCCGCTCGCGCTGTTCTGCTCGGCCGCGACCGGCCTCAGCGTCGCCGCGGCGATGTTCCGCGGGTTCACCCGGAAGGACGGGACGCTCGGGAACTTCTACGTCGACATGGTCCGGACGACCACCCGCATCCTCCTGCCGCTCTCCGTGCTCTTCGCGGTCGTCCTCGTGCTGATGGGCGTTCCCGAGACGCTCACGAACGTAGTGGTCGCCCATCCGCTCACCGGCGGCACCCAGGAGCTCATCTTCGGCCCCGTCGCGTCGTACACGTCGATGTCCCTGCTCGGGACCAACGGCGGAGGGTTCTACTCGGCGAACGCCGCGTCGCCGCTCGCCAACCCGAGCGCGGTCTCGAACCTGTTCGAGGTCTTCGTGATGATGCTCATCCCGTTCTCGACTCCGTTCGCGTTCGCGGCGGTCGTCCGCAAGCGCAACGAAGCGTGGCCCTACATGGGCACGATCCTCATCGTCTTCGCCGTCGCCCTCGGCCTGTTCATCGCCTACCAGGCCGCCACGAACCCCTCCTTGATCGACGTGAGCAGCCTCGGGGCCCAGACGAACGGCTACCCGGTCGGCCAGGAGACCCGCTTCAGCCTGCCCGAGGCGTCGCTCTTCCAGGTCGTCAGCGTCTACTCGAACGTCGGCGCGAACAACATGATGATCGGCGCGCTCTCGCCGGTCGCACAGCTCGTGCTCCTCTTCGGGATGTTCACCCAGAGCACGCCCGGCGGGGAGGGGACGGGGTTCGCGACGCTCCTGCTCTTCGCGGTGCTCGGGATCTTCGTCGGGGGGCTGATGGTCGGGCGCACCCCCGAGTATCTCGGGAAGAAGATCAGCACCGGCCAGGTGCGCTGGTCCGCGCTCGCCCTCCTCATCCATCCGGCCTCGATCCTGATCCCGTTCGTCATCGCGGTCACGGGCGGGTTCGTCACCGTGGACTCCGGCGGGATCGCGTCGTCCGCGCACACGTTCACCGCCGTGCTCTACGAGTTCACCTCCGAGTCGGCGAACAACGGGAGCGCCCTCTCCTCGAACTACATCAACGACGCGACGCCGTTCTTCAACCTCGCCGGCGCCGCCGTGATGCTCGTCGGCCGGTTCGTGCCGATCGCCGCGATGCTGATGGTCGGCGGCAAGTTCGCCGAACAGGACGTCCTCCCGCCGGGGCCGGGAACGCTGCGGACCGCGAGCGCGACGTTCACGATCTACATCACGCTCTTCCTGGTGATCGTCTCGGTCCTGCTCTTCCTGCCCGTCATCGCGCTCGGCCCGCTCGCGCAGATCGTCGGAGGGGGATAGGATGGCGACCCCTCCGACCGACCTCGAGCCGGGCGCCCGCGTGTCGGTGCGCAAGATCCCCCACACGTCGGTCCGGCTCGTCCTCGCCGATTCGTTCCGCATGTTCCGCCCCCGGAACCAGGCGCGCTACCCGGTGATGTTCTGCGTCTACGTGCTGTTCTGGTTCCTGCTGGTCCTGACGCTCTTCCCCCGGGCGTTCCCGGACCTCGCGCGCACGTACAATGCGAACTACTTCCTCTGGGTGACGATCATCCTCTTCCTGACCCTCTGGTTCGCGAACATCTCGACCGCGATCGCGGAGGCTCAGGGCCGGGCCCGGGCGGACGCCCTGCGCGAGATCCGCAGCGGCATCCGGGCGCGCCAGGTCCTCCCGGACGGGACGACCCGATGGGTCCCGTCGGACGTCCTCCACGTCGGCGACACCGTCGAGATCCGCGCCGGCGAGCCGGTGCCGATGGACGGCGACGTGCTCCACGGGGCCGCGCTCATCGACGAGTCGATGATGACCGGCGAGTCGGCGCCGGTGACCCGCGAGAGCGGCGGCGACAAGACGAGCGTCCTCGGAGGGACGATCGTGCTGCAGGGCACCGCCCAGATGCGCGTCACGGCGGTGCGGGGCGAGTCGTTCCTCGACCGCCTGATCCACCTGGTCGAGGGCCAGGGGCGCGAACCGACCCCGAACGAGCTCGCGCTGCTCGTCCTGCTCTCCGCGCTGACGATCGCGCTGTTCACGGTCGTGGTCACGTTCATCTACCTCGCGAATTTCACCAACATCGTCGTCATCGACCTCGCGACGATCGTCGCGCTGTTCGTCTGCCTGATGCCGACCACGATCGGCGCGCTCTTGCCGGCGATCGGGATCTCGGGGATCAACCGGACCGCCGAAGCGAACGTGATCTCGAAGTCGGGCAAGGCGGTGGAGGCGGCGGGGGACCTCGACGTCCTGATCCTCGACAAGACCGGCACGATCACGGTCGGGAACCGCCTCGCGGTCCAGTTCGTCTCGGCGCCGGGCGTCCCGCTCCCGGAGCTGCTCGAGGGAGCGCTCCTCTCCTCGAGCCTCGACGAGACCCCCGAGGGGCGCTCGATCGTCCGCCTCGCCTCCCGGAGGAACGCGACCGCCCGTCGTCTCGAGCCGGGGTCGTTCAAGGTCCTGCCGTTCACCGCGGAGCGGCAGATGAGCGGGATCGTCCTCCCGGACGGTACCGAGGTGTTCAAGGGGTCGCTGCGGTCGATGGAGACGTACGGGGCGCTCCTCCCGCCCGAGCTGCGGCAGGCCGCGCTCGAGGCGTCGCGCGAGGGGATGACGCCGCTCGCGATCTCGTCGGGGAAGCGGGTGCTCGGCCTGGTCTTCCTGAAGGACGTGGTGAAGCCCGGCATCCGGGACCGGCTGCGCGAGCTGAAGACGATGGGGATCCGCACGATCATGTGCACGGGCGACAACCGCGTCACCGCAGCCGCGATCGCCCGCGAGAGCGGGGTCGACGAGTTCGTCGCCGAGGCGAAGCCCGAGACCAAGCTTCAGCTGATCGAGCGGGAGAAGTCGCAGGGCCGCCTGGTCGCCATGACGGGCGACGGGACGAACGACGCGCCCGCGCTCGCCCGCGCCGACGTCGGCCTCGCGATGAACAGCGGCACGAGCGCCGCGAAGGAGGCGGGGAACATGGTCGACCTCGACAACGACCCGACGAAGCTGATCGAGATCGTGTCGATCGGTAAGCAGCTCCTGATCACCCGCGGCGCCCTCACGACGTTCTCGATCACGAACGACGTGGCGAAGTACTTCGCGATCATCCCGGCGATCTTCATCGCCTCGGGGGCGGCGAACCTGCCCGGGATCAGCATCATGAACGTCCTCGGGCTGAACGACCCCCAGCTCGCCGTCCTCTCGGCCCTCCTGTTCAACGGGCTGATCATCCCGTTCCTGATCCCGCTCGCCCTGGTCGGGGTGCCGTTCCGGCCCCGCAGCGCGATCGACCTCCTGCGCCGCAATCTCCTCATCTACGGCTTCGGCGGACTCGTCTCGGCGTTCGTCGGGATCAAGCTGATCTACCTCCTGCTCGCCTGGATGGTGACGCTCCCGTTCGTCATCGCGACCGGGCACGTGTTCGCCCACCTCCTGCCGCTCGGAGGACTGTGAGCGCGCCGGTCCCGACCTCCCCGACCCCGGTCCGGACCGCGACGGCGGGCCCGCCGACCCCCGCCGCGCCGTCCCCGTCGGCCCCCTCCCACTCGACGGCGGGCCACGTGCGGGCGACCGTCGTCTTTCTCGTGCTGATGATCGTGGTCGCCGGGTTCGTCTACCCGCTGGTGGTGACCGAGATCGCCGAGGCGATCGACCCGGGCGCGGCGAACGGCTCGCTGCTGTACCACAACGGGACGGTCGTCGGGTCGGAGCTCGTCGCGCAGAACCTGAGCGCCCCCTGGCTGTTCTGGGAGCGCCCGTCCCTCACCGATTACAATCTCACGCTCGGCGCCCCGACCCCGTACGGTTATTCCGAGCCGGCGCTACAGTCGCTCCTCAACGAAACGATCGCCTACATGAAGGAGTACGGGAACTTCACCGTCAACGGGACCCTGCCGTTCTGGTGGGTCGCGCCGTCCGCGTCGTCCATCGACCCGGACGTCGTGCCGGACGCCGTCCTCATCCAGATCCCGCGCGTGGCGAACGCGACGAACCTCTCGATCCCGTTCCTCCAGAGCTTCGTGAACGCGCACACCGTGAACCCGGTGGTGCCGTACGTCGGCGTCCCCTACGTCAACGTGCTCGAGCTCGACCTCGCCCTCCTCCCGCTCGAGGGGCGCTAGCGATGTACCGCACGATCCTCGTCCCGGTCCAGGAGCCCGCGGAGGTCGAGCCCCTGATCCGCTTCGCCGCGATGCTGCTCGACGTCGACGGGGAGATCCGGGTGCTCCACGTCATCCCGACCACGACGCTCCCCGAGGTGACGCGAGAGTGGCGCGAGTCGGTCCACCTGGTCGTCCCGGCGCACGAGGCGGGGGCCGCTCTCGACGTCCGGGTCGACCCCGAGGTCCGGGCCGCGACCGACGTGCCGGGCGAGATCCTCGAGAGCGCCGAGTCGCACAACGCCGACGCGATCCTCCTCACGCTGCGCGGCAACAAGCGCAGCCGCAACCCGTTCGTCGGGCACACGGCGACCGGGATCCTCCACCACGCCCGGGCGGACGTCCTCGTGCTGAACCGTCTCGCGCTCGCCGCGGAGAAGGTCCCGCGGATCGTGCTCCCGTCGTTCCGCGCAGCCCCGGTCCCGAAGGCGATGCAGCTCGCCGAGGAGATCGCGCTGAAGCAGGGCGGGGCCCCGATCACCACGATCGAGATCGCGCCGCCGGACGGCCCGGCCGGCATGGGCGAGACCCGGGAGGAGACGACGCCCCGGGGCATCGAGGTCGCGCACAAGCGCGCGAACCTCGGGGGTTCGGTGCGCCACGGGCGACTGCCGGCGATGATCCTCCAGGCCGCGCAGCGGGAGCGGTTCGGCCTCCTGCTCGTGAGCGA
>JASHYY010000212.1 GCA_030042815.1 Thermoplasmata archaeon
GCGGTCCTGCTCGCCTTCCGCGACCTCGCGGTCTCGGCGCGCACGCTCGCCGAGAGCCTCCGCCGGAAGGGCGAGGAGTTCGCGCGGGTCCCGAAGGCCGGCCGCACGCACCTCAAGGACGCGATGCCGGTGACGCTCGGGGCGGAGTTCCGGGCCTACGCGTCGGCGCTCGAGCGGGCCCTCGAATCGCTGCCCGCCGTCGAGCGGGCCCTCGCCGAGATCCCCCTCGGGGGAAGCGCCGTCGGCAGCGGGGTCAACTCGGTCCCGGGGTTCCGCGCCCACGCGGTCGCCGAGTACGCGCGTCTCACGGGCCTGCCGCTCGCCGTCGCGCGCGACCCGTTCGAGACGATGCAGAGCCGGGCGCCGCTCGGCGCGGCTTCCGCGTGGCTGCGGACCCTCGCGCTCGAGCTCGTCCGCATCGCGAACGACCTGCGGCTCCTCTCGAGCGGACCGGCGACGGGGTTCGACGAGATCCGCTTGCCCGAGATCCAGCCCGGCTCGTCGATCATGCCGGCGAAGGTCAACCCCTCCGCGGCCGAGTGCCTCGACATGGTCGCGTTCCACGTACTCGGATCGGACGCCGCGACCGCCTACGCGGTCTCGGCGGGACAGCTCGAGCTCAACGTCATGATGCCGCTCGCGGCCTACGAGGTCCTCTTCTCGAGCGAGATCCTGACGAACTACCTGCCGGTCTTCGCCCGGACCTGCGTGGACGGGATCACGGCGAACCGCGCGACGCTCGAACGCTACCTGGTCGAGTCGGCGGCGGTCGCGACGGTCCTCACGCCCCGGCTCGGCTACCTCAAGGTCGCCGAGGTACTGCACGACGCCGAGCGGTCCGGCCGGTCCGTCCGCGAGCTCCTGGTCGAGCGGGGCCTGCTCACGAAGGACGAGGTCGAGGCGCTGCTCGGCGACGCGGCGCTCCTCAAGCTGACCGAGCCGGTTCCGTGACCCGGTCCCACGCGCACCGTTAAGACGGTCCGGGTCCGTCCGCACGCGATAGGGGCCATGGCGACCATCGAGGAGACGGCGGTCGCGCTGGGGAACCAGGCGTCCGACGAGTTCCGCCAGGCGGCGGAGGTGCTCGGCAAGGTCGGCCTGACCCAGTACGAGGCGCGCGCCTACATCGCGCTCGTCGGCCGCGGGGTCGGCGACGCCGCGACGCTCGCGACGGCCGCGGGGATCCCGCGCACGAGCGCCTACAAGGTCCTCGAGTCGCTCGCGGAGAAGGGGTACGCCCAGCCGACCGGAGGCAAGCCGATCCTCTTCCGGCCCACCCCGCCGCTCGATGTCGCCGAGTCGCTGAAGGGCGCGATCCAGGAGGTCTTCGAGAAGCTCGCGACGCTCCACCGGGTCGTCGCCGAGCACGGCGAGCCGCAGCTCGTCTACCTGCTCTCCGAGCGCGAGAAGGTCGTCGCGAAGATCGGCGACCTCCTCGACCAATCGACGCGGACGTTCATCCTGACGACCCCGCAGGTCGCGGACCTGCGGGACGAGCTCGGGAAGAAGATCCAGCACGCGGTGAAGCGCGGCGTCCGGCTGACGTTCGTCACCGCGCCGCTCCAGCGCGTTCCCGAGGGGGTCGAGTACGTCCCGCGCGAGAACCTCCTCGCGACCGAGGTCCTCGCGGACGGCGAGCACGCGCTCCTCGCCGCCCCCGGGCTCGAGGCGTGCGGGTTCACCGACAACCCGATCCTCATCGCCCACCTGAAGCAGTTCCTCGAGGTCGTGCTCGAGAAGGGGCCCGAGCCCCCGCCGGCGTAGCGCCGGAGGGTGCGATGGGGGTCCCCCCCGCGGCGTCTCCGCGGCCGAGGCCGCCGGCCGAGCGGGTCCGCGACCGGCTTCGCGCCGTCGCCGGGCCCGAGGTCGCCGAGCGCCTCCCGACCGGCTACCAGCGCTTGGGGCGGGTGCTCCTCGTCCGCCTCCCGGCGGACCTGCGGCCCTACTATCCGACGATCGGGGCGGCCTGGCAGGCCGAGCTCGGCGTCGCGACCGTGCTCGTGCCGTCCGGACCGATCGAGGGGGAGCTCCGCCGGCCGCGGGTCGAGCGGATCGCCGGCGGCCCGACCGAGACCGAGGTCGTCGAGCACGGCGTGCGCTGGCGGTTCGACGCCGCCGAGGTGATGTTCGCGCAGGGGAACCGGACCGAGCGGGCCCGGGCCGGCCGGATCGTCGTGCCCGGGGAGACCGTGGTCGACCTGTTCGCGGGGATCGGCTACTTCGCGATCCCGGCGGCGCGCGCCGGGGCGTCCCGGGTCCTCGCCGTCGAGAAGAACCCGACGGCCGCCCGATACCTCGAGGAGAACGCACGGCGGAACGGGGTCGCGGACCGGCTCGTCGTGGTCCCGGGCGACAACCGCGCCGTCCCCCTGCCGACCGGCGCGGCCGACCGGGTCTTCTTGGGATACCTGCCGAGCGCGATCCCCTGGGTCGGCCGAGCGGTCGGCCTCCTGCGCCCCTCGGGAGGTTGGCTCCACGTCCACCTGCTCGCGGGGACCCGGTCGCGCCGGGACGACGCCCGAGGGGAGGTCGTCGCCGCGGTCGCGGCGGCCGGCGCGACGCTCCTCGCGCCGCCGGCCGTGCGCGAGGTCAAGCCGTACGGGCCCGGTCGGGCCCACATGGTGGTGGACGTGCGGGTCCGGCCCGCCCGGAGCACCTAGTGCGGGGCGGCCGCGACCGGGGCGCCCCGCAGGGTCCGCAGTGCCTCGGGGAGCGCGCGCGCGAACCGCTCGATGTCGCCGGGCGGGTTCGAGAACGAGATCCGGACGAACTGCGAGCCGTGCTTCGGCGACAGGTAGTTGCCCGCCCGCACGAAGACCCCGTGGCGCTTCAGGAGCTCCTCCTGAATCGCCTCGGGCGCGACCCCGAGCTTCGCGACGTCCATCACCATCATGTTGGCGCGGGACGGGTAGACGGGGAGCGACATCCCCGGGGTCCCCGCCACCACGTCCCGGATCCGGGCCCCGTTCGCCCGGGTCTGGCGGACGACCTCGCCGATCCATCGCGCCTTCGTCCGGAGCGCTGCGCGGGCCGCGACCTGCGCGAGGATGTTGACGCCGAGGTCGTTCGTGTTGAACCGGGCGATCTTCCCGAGGAGGTCGGGGCGGGCGATCATCCCCCCGATCCGCAGGCCGGCGAGGCCGCAGTTCTTCGAGACCGACCAGACGGTCACCGTCTCCTCGGGCGCGAACTCGGCGGCGAGCGCGTGGCCGTCCGAGAAGTCGCGGTAGGTCACGTCGTTGAGCAGGATGAGGTGGCGGTCGTGGGCGATCTCGGCGATCGCGCGCACCTCCTCGCGCGGGTAGCCGGAGCCGAGCGGGTTCAACGGGTCGATCAGGAGGATCATCTTCGTCTTCGCGCCGACGGCCTCCCGCACCCGGTCGGAGGTGAGGCGGTAGGGCGGGGCGTAGATGTCGAGGTTGTTCGTCCGCGCTCCCGCGAGCTCGACGAACTTGTGGATGATGAGGTAGCTCGGGTCGGAGGCGACGACCTCGTCGCCCGGGCCGAGCAGCGCCCGCATGATCATGTAGAGCGACTCGGTCCCGCCCGACGTGAGGAACGGCTGGCCTCCCGCCAGACCGAAGTCGCGGGCGATCAGGTCGAGCAGCTCGGGGTCGCCCGACCCGAGCGGGTACCCCTCGTAGAGCCGGTCGCGGACCGCCTGCTCGAGCGCGCCGCGCACAACCTCGGGCGGCACGAGGTGGTTCGTGTTCTGGCTCAGCCAGGCGATCTCCGCCCGGTGCGCGTGCGCGTAGCGGAAGGCGTCGGACGCCGGAGTCGACACGGTACCGTGACGGTCGGCGGCCGCCTTAATGCCTACGGGCCCCGCCGGGATTCCGCGGCCCCGAGGAACGCGGTCACGATCCCCATCGACTGCGCCCGGGCGCCCGTCCGGGCGAAACCGGCCGCGCCCAGCGCGTCGAGGAACCGCTCGCGGGAGGGGAGCGAACGGAGCGATTCCGGCAGGTACCGGTACGGTCCCTCGCTCCCGACGATCGCCCCGAGCGACGGGACGACCCGGTCGAAGTACGCGTGGAAGAGCCGGTTGAAACGGGGCGAGGCCGGTTCGGTGATCTCGAGGGTCAGGAGGGCGCCCCCGGGCCGGAGGACCCGGCGCATCTCCGCGAGGGCGCGGGGAAGGTCGGAGAGGTTCCGGGCGACGAACGCGTTCGTCACGACGTCGAAGCTCCCGTCGGCGAACGGGAGGCGCAGGGCGGTCGCCCGCCCGAACGCGAGGCGGCCGGCCTCCCGCCGGCCCTCGCTCGAACGCGCCGCCCGGACGAGCATCGCGCGGGTGAAGTCGGCGGCGAACACGCGCGCCCCGGGGTAGTGGCTCGCGACCTGGCGCGCGAGCTCCCCCGTGCCGCAGCCGAGGTCGAGGACGCGGTCGGTCCGTCGGTCCGGTCGGAATCGGTCGAGGTCCCAGAGCGCCCGGGGGCGCCAGAGGTAGTCGTTCCCGAGCGACGCGACGTGGTCGAACCACTCGTAGCGCTCGGCGATGTGCGTGAACATCCGCCGCACGTCGCGCTCGAAGGTGGGGAGCGTCCGGTCCGGGTACGGAGAGCCGTCCGGCGCCGTCCTCCCGGCCGGCGCCGCCGCGGCGTTCATCGGGGACCGGACTCCGGCCGGCCCGCTTAACGGTAGGGGGTCAGCTCCCGTCGCCCAGGACCGACTCGAGCGTGTGCACGCGGGCGGCGAGGTCGGGCCGGTGCTCGAGGATCCCGGCGCGGTGCGCCTGCGCGAGCCGCCGACGGGACTCGGCCGGGTCGCCGCGGTGGTGCGAGAGCTCCGCGAGGCGGAACTCCATCTCGGACCCCTCCGAGCCCAGCCGCAGGTCCTTCGCCTTCGCGAGCGCCTCCTGGTAGTGCGTCTCCGCGTCGTCGAACCGGCCCTCGGCCTCGGCGACCATGCCGAGGGTCATCGCGATCTGCTGCTCCGCGAGCCGGTCCCCGATCGGCACGAGGACCTGGACGGCCCGCTCGAGCCCGGTCCGGGCCGGCGCCGGCCGGCCGAGCTCGGCGTGCCACTGCGCGTAGTTGAGGTAGCAGTAGCCGATCCAGATCGGCGAACGCGACCGCTCCGCCGCCTCGATCGCGACGGCCATGTCCCGGAACGCGTCCTCCGTGCGTCCCGCGCCGTACTCGAGGACCGCGCGGTTCATCAGGACCCGCGCGCGGGCGCCGTGGTCCTCGACGGTCGCGAACAGGTCGGCCGCCCGCGCGTAAAGCGCGAGCGCCGGGTCGAACCGGAGCTTCCCTAGCGGGACCATCGTGTTCGCGACGTCCACGAGCGCGTGCCCCTGCTCGATCGCGCTGCCGCCCTGCTCGGCCAGCTCGAGCGCGGCCCGCTGGTGGGCCTCGGCCTGGGAGAGGTCCCCGCGCCGCCAGAAGACGGTCCCGAGGACCCGGTGGGCCGCCATCAGGTCGTGCGGCGTTCCCACCTTCTCGAGCAGGCCGGTCGCCTCGTTCGCGAGCGCCTCCGCGGAGGCGTAGTCGCTCTTGTCGCCGCGGGTCTGGGCGAGCCCGAGGAGGGCGCGCCCGAGCTCGAGCTCGAGGTCAGGGTGGCTGCGCGCCAGGTCGACCGCCTCGGTGAGCGACTCCTCGGAGCGCGGCAGGCTGCCGAGCTCGTCGAGCAGCCGACCGGCCTCGGTCAGGAGCCGGACTTCGAGGCGCCGGTCCGGCTGCGGCCGGCGGCGGGCGGCCTCGAGGGCGCGGGCGATGTGCGCGACCGCGGTCTCGAAGGCGAACGCCCGGGTCGCGGCCTGGGCGGCCCGCTGGTTGTACTCCACCGCCCGGGCGTCATCGCGGCCGAGGTAGAACTGGCGGGCGAGTTCGAAGTCGCTCGTCCCCGGCCGCATCGCGAGCGCGCGGCCCGCCTTGCGGTGGAGGATGCGGCGGCGCGTCTCGGTCAGGGAGGCGTAGAGGCTCGCGCGCACGCCGTCGGTGACGAACTCGTAGACCTCGCTGCCCTTCTCGCGCACGAGCCCGACCCGGACGAGCCGGTCGAGGTGCTCGGTCACCCGCTCCTCGCCCATCCCGGCGACCGCGGCGAGGCTCGGGAAGTCGAACTCCTTGCCGAGCACCGCGGCGTAGGTGAGCAGGCGCCGTTCGAATTCGCCGAGCTCGCCGACGCGGTGGGCCAGCACCTCCGCGACATCGCGACCGGCGACGGGGCTCGCCGGGCCGGCGCGGGGTCCGAGGCCGGTCGTCGAACGGACGATCTGCTCGACGAACAACGGGTTCCCCTCGGTCTGGGCGTGCCAGCGACGGACGTCCTGCGGGTCCGGAGCGCGTCCGCCGAGCATCCACCGGACGAACTCGGCGACCTCGGGGACGGAGAGCGGCCGCAGGGCGGACGAGCGGACGGTCGGCACGCTCGTGAGCTCCGCGACCGGAGCCCGGCGGCTCGCGGGGACCTCCGCGCCCGTGGCGACCGTCGCGACGAGCGCGATGCGGGCCGACGCGAGGTCGCTCGCGAGCCTCCGGAGGAACTCGACCGACGACGGGTCGGCGAAGCCGAGGTCGTCGAGCGCGAGGAAGAGCGGGGCGTCCGACGCGAGCGATCGGAAGTGCTCCTGCAGGCGGCCGAGCATCTCGTCGCGGCTCGCTCCGAGCCCCTCGGCCGCGGTGACCCCGAGCGGGGCGAGCACCCGCTCGAGCTCGTCGAGCCCGCTGGCCGAGGTGGCCCGGGGAACGGCCGGCGCGTCCTCGGCCGTCTCGTCGGCGAACGGAGCGAGGAAGATCGGGAGGACGTTCCCGACGGCCGCCCGGGTCGCGGCCGCCTCCTCTTCGGGGGCGGAGGCGAGCAGGCTGCGGACGAGGGAGAACGGGGCGGGCAGCTCCTCGGGGAGGGCCCGGCCCTCGAGCACCCGGAATCCCCGCGACCGCGCCCGGTCCGCCGCGGCGCGCAGCACGAAG
>JASHYY010000213.1 GCA_030042815.1 Thermoplasmata archaeon
GTCGTGTGGCCCGTCGCCATCGCCTGGAACATCGTGTACGTCTCGCGGCCGCGGACCTCGCCGACGATGATGTAGTTCGGCCGCTGCCGCAGCGCCGCGCGGACGAGGTCGAACATGTCGACCTCCCCGGCGGCCTTGCCGTCGGGCCCCCGGTCGCCGGTCCCGCTGCGCGTCGCGCCCGGGATCCAGTTCTCGTGAGGGAGGTTCACCTCGCGGGTGTCCTCGATCGAGACGATCTTCGCGGTCGGCGGGATGAACAGCGCGATCGCGTTGAGGGTGCTCGTCTTCCCGGCGGCGGGTCCGCCGCAGACGATCACGGACTCGCCCTGCTCGGCCGCGAGCCAGAAGTAGGCGACCATCTCCTCGCTCGCCGTCCCCATCATCACGAGGTCGACCGGGGTGAACGGGCGCTCCTTGAACCGCCGGATCGTGAAGCTCGCGCCGCGGGTCGTCACCTCGCGCGAGTACGTCGCCTGGACGCGGTGGCCCTCGGGGGTCGTCCCGTCCAGGATCGGGCTCGAGACGCTGACCGCCTTCGAGCAGCGCTGGCCGAGCATGACGATGAACGAGTTCAGCGACTCCTCGTCCTCGAAGACGACGTTCGTCTTCACCGACTCGAACTTGCCGTGGAAGATGAACAGGGGGACGCCGACGCCGTCGCACGAGATGTCCTCGACGTCCGGGTCGAAGATCAGCGCGTCCACCGGGCCGTACCCCACGAAGTCCCGCAGCACGTAGTAGATGACCCGCTCCATCGAGAGCGGGCCGAGGGAGATCCCGCGGCTCCGGAAGTACTCTTCCGCCTCGCCTCGGAGGTAGGCGCGCTTGTCCGGCGTCGACAGGTTGCCGACGTCGCTGCCGAGGATCCGGGTGAGCGTGACCTTGAGGTGGTCGACCTGGTTCTTCTCGTGCGGCGTGAGCTGGGGCTCGATCACCTCGTAGAGGTACTCCTTGTTCCGGTCGTTGTAGGTGACCCGGGAGTACGAGTACGGAGGGTTGACCGCCCGCACCTCGAGCTCCTTCATCGTGGGCTCGGGAAGCGGCGGCATCGCGGTGATGAACGTGCCGGGGACGTCCGTCGGGGTCTCGAGGAACGGCTCCGCGGAACCCGCGGCCCCGGACGCCGCGCCCGAGCTCGGGGTGCGGGGGACCTTCACGCGGACGGGTCCGGTCGCCATCGCGCTACGTCCCTCCCACGCCGACGGTCAGGATCGTTCCCGCGTAGAAGACGGTCGCGTAGTCGACATTGTAGAGGTCGATCGCGAGGAGCGTCGTGCCCCCCACGCTCGAGCAGGAGGCGACCGGGTTCGCGATCGGAATGGTCGGCGTTGAGGTGGACGCCCGCGGGTCCTGGAAGTTGTAGAACGTGTAGGGATAGGCGTGGATCCCGGTCGTTGCCCCGGTGTAGTACGGGACCCCGCTGGTGTTCATCAGGTTCCAGAGGTAGCTCTCCCACGCGCAGGGATACTGGGTCCCGATCTCGTAGGTCAGGTTCAGGAGAGAGTGCCCACCGTTGAGCGGCTTGCCGTTCGAGCTCAGCGACTGGGAGAAGCTGAGGTGGCTGTAGACCTGCTCGGAGCCCTGGCCGATCAGGGTGGAGGCGTTCCCGGCGAGCTGGAGGAAGCTCGTGGTGACGGACGTGTTCCCGTTCACCGTCGTGACGTTGAGCGGCGGAGGCAGCGCCACGACCTGCTGGAGGCCGCCCTGGCTCTGGATCAGCGCGTCGTCCTCGAAGTAGAGCGTCTGGGAGTTGTAGTACCGGTTGGGCAGCAGCATCTCGAGGACGCCCGTCGCGACGTGCTGCGTGTAGTAGTTCGGGTGCGCCGCCGTGGCCCCGGGCCCGTAGTTGAGCGTGATGTTCTGGAAGACGCAGTACGAAGAGGTCACCGGTTGCCCGTAGTAGAGGCTCGAGGGGGCCGTCGGCACGCCACCCTTCGTGTAGAAGCCCCCGGGGCAGGTCGACGGGAGGAACGTGAGGGTCCCCTCGGTCGGCTGGGCGAGGAGCGGGACCCCCTGCGAGCTGATCGTGAAGGCGGTGCCGACCGACTCGGGACCTCCGAGGATGTACTGCGAGTCGACGCCCTGCTTGAAGTTCGCGAACGAGGTGACCGCCTGGCTCGTGAACTGGGCCTCGTTGTCGGTCATCCAGAGGGGGACGTACTGCGTCAGGAAGATCCCGAAGAGGGCGAAGAAGACGAGGAGGGCGAGGAGCGTCCCGATGACCGCGACGACGCCGCGGCGGCCCCCCCGCAGACGGCGCCGGGCCCGGCGATACCGCCGGCCCGCGTTCGCGACGTACGTTCCCCCCATCAGATGGACCGGCGCCGGGTCCACGACCCCGCGCACCGAGAATTAGGTCCGATTCGGGTATAAATATGTGCGCGGCCCAAATCGCCCCGGCCGAGACGAACGGGCGGCTCTTTAGGGCCCCCGCCCATCCGGCGGTCATCCGATGCCGCTCCGCGAGATCCTGCTGACGTTACCGAACCGTCCGGGAACGTTGGCGGGCGTCGCCCGCATCCTCGCCGAGAAGCGGGTCAACCTCGCGGCGATCAGCGTCGATTCGACGACCGGGAAGGGCCGGGTCCACCTGATCGCCGGCGACCCGGACCGCGCGACGCGGCTCCTCTCCGAGGCCGGCTACGCCGTCGAGGTCCGGGAGATGCTCGCCGTGCGGCTCGAGGACCGCGCCGGGAGCTTCCTCCAGGTCCTGGACGCGCTCGCGAAGGCGCGCGTCAACATCCAGAGCGTCGTGATCCTGGTCGCGCGCGAGGGGAACCAGCCGCTGGTCGCCCTCTCCGCGAACGACCTCGCGAAGGCCCGGAAGGTCCTCGAGAGGGCGGGGTTCGCGAGCCGTCTCTCGGTCGAGGGGCACTCCAACGACGAGCTGATCGCGGCCGCCCCGTCCATCCCGTTCGAGTCGGTCGGGCTGCACCTCTAGCCCGCCGGACCGTTCCCCTCGCACAAAGCGTAAGAGCCGTCCGACCTCCCGGTTCGGTCGCGCGGTTGTGGTCTAGTGGTTAGGACGGTAGCTTCCCAAGCTACCTACTCGGGTTCGAATCCCGACAACCGCATCCGGGAGGGGGTCCGCGTGTCCGCTCAAGGGGGCCGGCCGCGGCTCGTCGTGCTCGCGGGGCTCCCCGGGACCGGAAAGTCGGCGCTCGCTCGGACGGTCGCCGAGCGCCTCGGCGCCGTCTGGCTCCGGGTCGACTCCATCGAGGCGGCCCTGCTCGAGTCGGGGATCCCCCGGTCGTTCGAGACCGGCCTCGCGGCGTACGTCGCCGCGCGCTCCCTCGCACGGGACCACCTGACGCTCGGACAGGACGCGGTGATCGACGCGGTGAACGGGGTCGAGGAGGCTCGGGCGATGTGGCGGTCGCTCGCGGCCGAGACCGGGGCACACCGGTTCGTCGTGGAGGTCGTGCTGGCCGATCGGGCCGAGCACCGTCGCCGGGTCGAGTCGCGCGGCGCCCCGACGCCGCCCCTGCCCGCCCCGACGTGGGAGGAGGTCGAGCGCCGGGAGTACCTCCCGTGGGACGAGGAGCGGTTGACGATCGACGGGGCCCGGCCGACGGAGGAGAACGCCGCGCGGGTCCTCGAGTACGTGGGTGCGAAGGGGCGGGTCCCCTAGCGGGCGGCGGACCGCCCCAGGGCGGCGAGCCCGAACTCGAACGCCCGGCGGAGCGGCGGGCCCGTGTCGTAGAACCGCGGCTCCCAGCCGCCCTCGTCCAGGTGGTCGCTCACGACGAACAGCGCCGCCGCCTGCCGGCGACGGCACCGGGCGACCGAGAAGATCGCCGACGCCTCCATGTCGACGGTCCGGATCCCGCGCGCACGGTACCGGCGCACTTCCGCGCGGGTCTCGCGGTACACGGCGTCGATCGTCCACGTCGGGCCCTCGACGAACGGCATCCGGTGGCGGCGGAGCTCGGACCGAACGTCGGCGGTGAGACCCGCGGACGGGCGGGAGTAGACTCCGGGCCCGACGTAGTGGTGGGAAGTACCCTCGTCGCGGAGCGCCTTCGTGCAGAGGACCCACTCGCCCACCCGGAGGTCGGGCTGGAGGGAGCCCGCGAGTCCCACGAGGAGGAAGCGACGGACCCCGAGGGCCGAGAGCTCCTCGAAGACGATCGTCGCGTGCGGCGCCCCCGGCCCCGAGACGTGCGCCACCCCGACCCGGTCGTTCTCGCGGTAGACGTCGGACCGGGCCTCGGGACCGGCCCGGTACCGTCGCGCGAGGTACCGCTCCCAGCGCCGGCCGAAGACCATCACCACCGAGGGGGGAGGGGGCGGGGTCCGGGCCCCGCCTTGCCGGCGTTCGTAGCGACGGAACTCCGAGGCCGTGAAGAGGGGAGGCTCCCGGTGCTTGTTCGGGTGCTGGGGGAACGGCATCGGCAAAGCGGACGGACGCCCTGCCGCCGATATCTACCGTTCGCCCGCGACCGAATAGACGAAGCGGAGGACCCGGCGTCGCCCCTTCGCGAACATCGGGTGGTCCGGCGGCACGTCGAACGTCCCGACGAGCCGCGCTCCGAGCCGCTCGCACGTCCGTCGCGAGGCGGCGTTGTCCGGGTCGCAGGTGATGACGAGCTCCGTCAGCCCGTGGGCCCGGGCGACCGGGGCGATTAGACGACAGGCCCGCGCCGCGTACCCGTGCCCTCGGAACGGCTCGTCCACCTCGTAGCCGACGTGGCCGGAGGTGAGCAGCGACGGGGTCGCCTCGACCGTGCCGACGCGCAACCGGACCGAACCGGCGTGCGTCCCCGAGTCGCAGGGCACGATGGCGAACCGGTAGGCCGGCACGTGGCCCAGGGTGGGGTCCGCCGGGACTCGTTCCTCCACCCGAAGCTCGACGACCCCGTCCGAGAGGCGGTCGAACGGAAGGAATCCCGCCCAAGCGACGGACGGCACGGCCGACCTCGGCCCTTCGCCCTACGAGGCCGGCTGGAGCCAGAACTCGTTGCCGTCCGGGTCGAGGAACTTCGCGACCCATCCCCACGGCAGCTCTTTCGGAGGCATCGAGAACCGGACCCGCCGGCGGCGCAACCGGGCGCAGGCGCGGAGGAACGGCTCGTCCGTGACGAGGAGGATGCCGGTGTTCCCGACCTCGGACCGGGGGGGTCGCTGGCCCGGTCGGCCCCCGACCTCGCACAGGTGGATCCGGAACCGGCCCGAGCGGTCGCCGACGGTCGTCCAGTGCTCGGGGTCGTCCTCGAGCACCCGGAAGCCGAGCGTGCGGACGTACCAGGCCGCCGCCTTCTTCCGGTCCGTCACGGCCACCGCCACGGAGACCGCCCGGAACCCCATCGTCTCCCGGGCGGAGAGCCCGTCCCGCGAGTTAACGCCTCCGTCCGGGCGCGAGAGGGAGTTCCGGCGGTCGGAGGGGACTCACGGCAGCGGCGCCGCGGCCCCCGGCCCGGGGGAGCTCGCGTAGCCGGACGGCAGGAGGTCCGGGTCGATCCTGCCGGTGGTCGCGTACCGGTACAGGGCGGCCCGGAGGATCCCCTCCGCCGCCGCGCCGACGAGCGCGACGCCGACCCCGATCACGAGGGCGGCGCCCACGAGGACGAAGCCGAGGACCCAGGCCCCTCCGGCCAGCTCGAAGATCCCGAAGATCCCGAGAAGGAAGGCGACGAAGATGCCGGCTCCGAGCAGGAGCCCCACCGCGAGGTTCGAGACGAGCGAGCGGCCGAACGTCGAGACGAACAAGTGACCGGAACGGGCGAGGCCCTTCCACGCGCCCTCGTTCTCGTAGAGGATCACCGGTACCATGAAGTACGTCGCGACCGCCCACGTTGCGCCCCCGGCGACCCCGATGACCAGGCCCCCCACGCCTCCGACCCGGCGGCTGATCGCCTGGATCAGGAGCCCGACCGTCGCGGTGAGGAGCGCCCAGACCGCGAGGCGGCCGAGGTGGGCGCGTGCGACCCGCCAGCCGTCCGCGGCCGTCGGCTGCTGGCCGTTCAGCTTCAAGGTCGCCGCTCCGACGAGCGCCCCGGTCGCGTAGGCCGAGACGAACGCCATCGCGAAGTAGGCGGCGAAGAAGAGGACCACGCCCGCGACGAGCGCCGGGGTCGACCCTCCGGGCCCGCCGAACGCGCCCGGCACGACCAGGAAGAACTCCCCGACGAGGAGCAGGGCGACGATCCCGAGGACCGAGAGCCCGGCGACGAGCGGAAAGACGAGGAGGGCGCGGTCCTCGGCGATGAGCCGGAACGACGTCTTCGTCAGCTTCCACGAGTCCGAGAACGTTCCGGGCATCCGGCCCTCCGCGAGGGGCGCCGCGTCAACTCGGCAACGTACATGAGTCCGCCGTGCGCCGGGGCCACGACCGCCGCCGGGCCTCAGGTCCCGGCTGCCTGACTCGAACAGGCGACCTGAGGATCTCCACGGGGGCCGCCGGAGGTCCGGCAGTCTCGCCTACAGTCCCCCGCTCTACCACTGAGCTAAGCCGGGACACCGGTCCGACCGGGGCGCGGACTATAAACCCTGCGACGGCCCGGTCCCGTCGCGCGCCGGACGCTCAGCCGACCGCGGACCGCACGCGGGCCGCGACGGCGTCGAGGGTTCCGTCCGCGTCGACCGGCCGCAGGAGCCCGTGCCGGCGGTAGTAGTCGAGGAGCGGCGCGGTCTGGGCCGCGTAGACCTTGAGCCGGTTCGCGACCGCCTCGGGCCGGTCGTCCGGCCGCTGGACGAGCTCGGTGCCGTCCCGGTCGCAGCGTCCCGCGACCTTCGGGGGGTTCGACGAGAGGTTGTAGACGGTCTGGCAGGTCGGGCAGACCCGGCGGTCCGAGAGGCGGCGGACGAGCTCCCGGTCCGGGAGGTCGAACGAGACCGCGACGTCGAGCTTCGTCGTCCGGTCGAGCGTCTCGGCCTGGGAAAGGTTCCGGGGGAACCCGTCGAGCAGGAATCCCGCCCGGGCGTCGGGCTGACCGAGGCGGTCGCCGAGGATCCGCAGCACGAGCTCGTCCGGGACGAGCTCGCCCGCGCGCATGAACCGGTCGGCCTCGAGCCCGAGCGGGGTGCGAGCGGCGACGGCCGCCCGGAGGAGGTCGCCCGTGGAGAGGTGCGGGATCCCGAGCTCGCGGGCGAGGCGCGCGGCCTGGGTGCCCTTGCCGGCTCCGGGCGGGCCGAGGAAGACGATGCGGTGCATCGGCCGCGGACCCCGGCCCGGCTATTTGGGGTTCACGCCCCCGGCGGGCCGGGCGGCCCGACCCGGGTACCGCGGAACGGACGGCCGTCCAGCGCGGCCTCGAGGTTGGCGAGGTCCCGGCCGTGGACGACCAGGAGCGGGATGCCCGCGCGGGCGAGCGTCGCGGCGCCGAGCCGGTCGAACAGGAAGTTCTGGCCGGCGTCCGTGGAGGTGCCCGAGCGGACCATCTCCCCGAATTGCTCCCAGCTCATCGAGTCGATCCGGCGGGCGTTCGGACGGGTGCGCGGGTCCTCCTCGTAGACCCCGTCGACGTCGGTCGCGTTGACGAGCCGGGCCGCGCGGACCCGGGCCGCGACCAGGGCGGCGACCCCGTCGGTCGTGTGCCCCGGCTCGGTCCCGCCAAGGATGACGGGCGAGGCGTGCCGGAGCTCGTGGACCGCGTCCGCCACCGTCGTCGGCGGGCGCGCCGGGGAAGGGGCTCCGACGCGGGCGGCGAGGAGCCGGGCGTGGAGGCGGGTCAGGTCGATCCCGAGCTCGTCGAGCTCGACCTCGGTGAGCCCGAGGTCCCGGCCGAGCCGGATGTACTGGCGCGCGGTGCGACCCCCGCCGGTCGTGACGACGAGCGGGTAGCGGCCGCCGGCCCGGCGGAGCAGGTCCGCCAGCGAGGCCAGGTAGCCCGCGTCGTCTTCGCCCGTGAGCAGGATCGACCCGCCGAGGGAAAGGACGACGGGGGCGGCGGGGCCGGGAGCGGGGGGAGGCATCGGTCGCCGGGGACCCCCCGGCGGTCTTATCGATGTCGGCGGTCCGGCCGGCGGATTGAAGAGGCCGCCGCCTTCCGGGGGAACGTGGCGGACGACGTCGCCCGGGCGAAGGTCGCGGCCGCACGGTACGCGGTCGAGCATTTCGTCCGTGCCGGCCAGCGGCTCGCCCTCGGCTCCGGCTCGACGACGAACGAGGCCGTGAAGGCCCTCGCCGGTCGGTTCCCGAAGACCCCGTTCGAATGCGTCGCGGCGTCCCGCGCGACGGAGGACCTCGCGCGCTCGCTCGGCCTCGCGGTCCGGTCGCTCCGGGCCGGGGACCGGTTCGCGGTGATGCTGGACGGCGCGGACGAGGTCTCCCCCGCGCTCGACCTCACGAAAGGAGGCGGCGGCGCGCTCCTCCGCGAGAAGCTGCTCGCCCGCCTCTCGGACGACGTCGTGATCCTGGTCGACCCGTCGAAGCTCGTCCGCGCGCTCGGAGAACGCCACCGGATCCCGATCGAGGTGGTCCCGTTCGCCCGTCCCGCGGTCGAGCACGCGGTCGAGGCGAGGGGCTATCGGTCGCACCTGCGGACCGCCGCCGACGGGCGTCCGTACCGCACCGACAACGGCAACGAGATCCTCGACCTCGCGCCGTCGCACCCGATCGACGACCCCGCGACCGAGGACGCCGCCCTGTCGGAGATCACGGGCATCGTCGAGACCGGTCTCTTCGTGGGGCTGGCCCGTCACGTGGTGGTGGGGCACGCCGACGGGCACGTCGAGGACCGCCCGCGCCCGACCGGTGCGGCCCGCCCGAACTGACCCCTCGGGCGAGCGTCGGCGTTATCCGCGCCGGCCGGTCCCGTCCCGGTGGCACCGCCTGCGCGCGGTGCGGGACCATGCACGGAAAGCACATCCGGACCCACGTGGACGACGGGGTCGGCACGATCGAGATCGCGAAGCCGAAGGCGAACACCTACGACCTCGAGATGATGCGGGAGCTCGACCAGGCGATCGAGGAGCTCCGCTTCGACGACGCCGCGAAGGTGATCGTCCTCGCGAGCGGCGTCCCCGGTTTCTTCAGCGCCGGCGCCGACATCGAGATGCTCAAGGGGAGCCAGCCCGACTTCAAGGCGATGTTCTGCCTCCACTGCCAGGAGACGCTCAACAAGTTCGCTCAGACGCCGAAGGTCGTGATCGCGGCAATCAACGGCCACTGCGTCGGGGGCGGGCTCGAGATCGCGCTCTCCTGCGACCTCCGCCTGATGGCGAAGGAGTCGGGGAAGGTCGGGCTCCCCGAGGTGACGCTCGGGGTCCTGCCCGGGACCGGCGGCACGCAGCGGCTGCCGCGGCTCGTCGGCACCGCCCGCGCCCTCGACCTGATGATCACGGGCCGGCTCCTCTCCCCCGAGGAGGCGCTCGCCATCGGCCTCGTGAACTACGTCTACCCGAAGGAGTCGTTCGAGGCGGACGTCCGGGCCTACGCGCTCGCGCTGGCCCACGGACCGTCGCGCGCGATCAGCCTGATCAAGCGGTCGGTCGAGGAAGGGGTCGAGATGCCGCTCCCGGCCGGCCTCGCGCTCGAGCGGGAGCTCCAGAACCGGCTCTTCGTCACCGAGGACGCGAAGGAAGGGCTCTCCGCGTTCGTCGAGAAGCGGAAGCCGAGCTTTAAGGGGCGTTGACGATTAGACGGTGCGGAGCGCGACCATGACGGACCCCGCGTCCAACGCCGCGGCCAACGCCCCCGCGCGCAGCCTGAAGGAGGGCGGCACGGTCGAACCGGTCCGCGAGATCCTCTGGGGCTCGGCGGCCGGCGTGCGGAAGTACGAGACCGCCGAGGAGCTGCCGTCCGACATGCGCAAGCTCGTCGTGAAGCTGATGGTCGTCCAGGCGGACACGGAGTTCGCCTCGATCCAGCAGCACCGGCCCTGGCTCGACCGGGCGCCGACACTCGAGGACCGCTGGATCGAGTCCCGCATCGTCGCCGACGAGGCCCGCCACGGGCTGCAGGCGTGCCGGATCCTCCGCGACTTCGGCGAGGAGGGCCAGCGCTTCATCGACGAGCTGCTCTCGAAGCGCGAGGGCGAGCACAAGCTCGACGCGTTCAACATGAAGTTCGACCGCTGGAGCGACGTCGGCGCGTTCACCTGCTTCGTCGACCGCGTCGGAGTCTACCAGCTGCGCGCGTTCCAGGAGTGCTCGTACGGCCCGCTCGCCCGCGCGATGCCGCTGATGCTGAGCGAGGAGCAGCTGCACCTCAACTTCGGGGCGAGCGTCCTACGACGGATGGTGCAGGACGGTGCGGCGTACTACGGCTCGAAGGCGGAGGCGGAGACGGCGGTGCGGAAGTGGTACCCGCGCGCGCTGGACATGTTCGGCCACTCGAACTCCGAGACGAGCCGGCGGGCGATCGAGTTCGGCCTGAAGCGGTGGACGAACGAGGAGGCCCGGCAGA
>JASHYY010000214.1 GCA_030042815.1 Thermoplasmata archaeon
GAGGACATGGCCGCCCGCAGGGCGAGCCCGTCGCGGACGAACACCATGCCGCTGTCGTAGGGGACGTTCAGCCACTTGTGACCGTCGAGCGCCCAGGAGTCCGCCTCGGCGACCCCGTCGAGAAGGGACCGTCGCGAGGGGACGGCCGCCGCCCACAGGCCGAACGCTCCGTCGACGTGGAGCCACGCTCCGATCGAGCGGGCGCGCGCGCTCACTTCGGCGAGCGGGTCGAAGGCGCCGGTGTTGACGTTGCCCGCCTGAGCGCAGACGATCGCCGGCCCGGCGACCTCGGGTATCTCCGCCGCCCGCATCCGGCCCTGCGCGTCGGTCGGAACCCGGACCACGCGCTCGCGGCCGAATCCGAGCATCGTCAAGGCGCGCAGGACCGAGACGTGGACCTCCTCTCCGACGACCACCGTGACCGGGGGGGCGCCGAACAGCCCGTCGCGCTCCACGTCCCAGCCGGCTCCGTGAAGGACCGAATGGCGGGCCGCCGCGAGACCGGCGAAATTCGCGAGGGTATCCCCGGTGACGAAGGCGCCCTGCGATCCGTTCGGGAGCCCGAGAAGGTCGCGGACCCACTCGAGCGCGAGCCGTTCCAGCCGAACCGCTCCGGGGGCCATGACACTCGAACCCGCGTTCTGGTTCCAACCCGTGGCCAGCCAATTCGCCGCCAGGGCGACGGGGAGACCGCTCCCGATGACGAACCCGAAATAGCGACCCCCGGCCGATGCCACGGTGGCGGGAGAGCCGACCTCGTCGAGTTGCGCCAGGACGGCCGACGGGTCCTCCCCGGCGTCGGGGAGCGCGCCGTCGAGCCCGTCGAGGGCCGCCACAGCCGATTCCTCGGGGGCGACCCGACGGTGGGGAAGCGACTCGAGATACCGGCGGGTCCGTTCGGCCGCGTCGTTCAACAGCGCGCTCGTCTGCCCCATGGCCCTGGACCGCGAGGGGTTTACTGTTGTTAAGGGCCGACGTGACCGCCGGCGCCTTCCCGTCCCTCGCAGGGTGGGCCGAGGCGTTCACGCAGGTCCGGGCGACGGGCCGCCCGGCTTCCGAGCGGCGACCGACTCGACCCGTAGCCGCCGCTGGACGCTCGCGAGGGCGTAGCCACGGTGGGCGAGCCACTCGCGGATCCGCTCGTGATGGAAGATCTCGGAGTAGAACAGCAGGCCGCCGGGCCGGAGGACTCGGTCGATCTCGGACAGCGCGCGCGGTACCGGGAGGAAATCCTCGTGCCGGGGACTCGCGTGATGGATCGTGACGAACGCGAGCACGACGTCGAACGATGTGTCCGGGAAGTCGAGCCCGAGCATGTCCGCCGGACGCAGCTCGAGGGCGGCCGGGCGGCCCTCGGGATACCGCTGACGGACGACGTGACCCGCGGCCGAGAGCTGACGCGCGTCCACATCGGTCGCGACGTACCGTTGGGGTCGGAACCCGTCGACGACCAGCACGGCCAATCGGGCGTTGCCGCAACCGACCTCGAGGCACTCGGCCCGGGCGGGGAAAAGGCCGGTCCCTTCCATCCAACGGAATCGTCGACGACCTCGGGAGGCGGCCGATCGATTCACGAAGAACCGGGCCACGGCGTTCATCTCGGTCACGGGTCCTCACGGGACCACCGCGCCCCGGTCGTTTGACCTCGACGCCCTCTCCCCCGGGTCCCGCCGGTGGCTCTCGGGGGTCGACCGGCTGTCGCGGCCTGACGGCGTGACGGTTCCGACACCCTTAACGTCGAGAGGATTTCTCGACCGATCGAGCCTATGACGAGCACGCGCCCAGCCCGGGTCGCCCCTCCCCCCGAGTTTCGTTTCGACCGCGACGTCCGACTGGGCCGCTACCGTCTCCTCAGCCTCTTCCGAGGCATCGACCGGGTCCCGCCGTTCGCCGACTATCCCGCGACCGCCGCGCAACGTCGCCGCGTGGTCCGCGCGACCTCGGTCGAGGTCGTGCGCGGGCCGGTGTGGATGTACGTCGCCCCCCACGAGGTTCCCCCGTTCGCGAAGGCCGTCGGCTGGAAACCGGTGACCTGCGATACCGACTGCATCGTCGTCGGCCGGAGCCATCTCGCGAAGAGTCCGGCGATCACGGTCTACCTCGATATCCTGCACGAGCTGTACCACATCTTCCAACGCCGCGCCGGTCGGGAACTCTGGGACATCTCGAACGGCTACGCCGGCAGCCCGACCGAGCTCGAGGCGTACGCCTTCGCCGTCCGGGAGGCCCGACGCCTGGGCGCCACCGACCGGTACCTGCGACAGTACCTCGAGGTCGACTGGATCGACCGGAAAGAGCACGCCCGCCTCGTCCAGAACCTCGGCGTCTCGTTGAAGTGACGGTGGCTCGCCTCTCGCCGCGCGAAGCAGGGAGCCGCCGCGAAGGCACGGCCGAGGCGGAAGCGCGCGGGACGAGTCGATAAGTAACCCTGTTCCGGTGGGCCGACCGGAGGAGCCGAACCCATGGCGGACGACAGCCTGAGGGACGCGATCGAGGCCACGAAGAAGGCTGCGAAGGAGCTCTCGGAGGCGGCGGCGGAGCTGACGAGAAAGGCGCTCGCCAAGGCCCAGGCCGCGACGAAAGACCCGACGAGCACCGCGAAGCGGACCGCCCATCGTGCGGCGCAGGAGCTGGACGCCGTCGCAAAAGAGGTCGACCGGATCCTCCGGGACCTCTGACGAGCTCCCGCGACGAGGCGGGCGAGGGCCCGCCGGTGGGATTGTTATAGTCGGCCCCCTTCGGGACAGCATGCAGGGCGGCAACGCCACCACGATCCGCTGCACCGCGTGCGGGACGACGTTCTCCTCGGCCGACACCGCCGAGCTGGCGAACCACGTCGGGCACCCGCTGGAGCACATCGAGCAGGGGTGACCCGCCCCGACCGCGTCCGGGACCCCGGGGGGCGGAGTCCCGACGGGCCTAGGTCGGGCGGGAGCCGAAGGACACGGGGCATGCCGGAGCGGGATCGGTACGACGTCGTGATCGTAGGGGCCGGGGCGCTCGGCCTCGCATCGGCCTACCATCTGAGCGAGCGGCTGCCGGAGCTTTCGGTCCTGGTCGTCGACGCCCGCTCGGGACCGGGGGAGGGGTCGATGGGAGCCAGCAATGCGATGGTACGGGACGTGTTCAGCTCCCCGGACAACCAGCGACTCGCACGGAACGCGATCGCGTTCTACCGGCGGACGATGGACGCCCACGAGGAGCTGCGTACGCCCGTTCCGTTGCTGGACCTCTACGGGTACCTCTGGCTCCTGCCCGAAACGCTGCTCCGGGAGTACTCCTCGTTCGTGTCCCAGAGCCGCGGACTGGTCGATGTGCGGCCGGTCCCCCTCGACCAGGTACGCACGCTGCCCGGACTCGAAGTGGCCCCGGCCCGCTGGTTCGAGGGAGACGCGGCCGAGCCCCCGGAGCCGATCGCCGGCGGGTTGTTCGGCCGCAACTGCGGAGCGGTCGCGCCGGACCTGCTCGCGAGATTCTACTGCGGGGAGGCCCGGCGACGGGGCGTCGAGTTCCGCTTCGACACGTGCGTCCGCCGCCTCTCCTTCGAAGGGCGGGAGGAGATCCTGCTGCACGAGCCTTCGAAGAGCCCGTTCGCGTTCCAGGAGCACATGCGAGGCCGGCTCCGGATCTCTCGCGTCCACCTGGCCGACGGACGGTCGGTCTCGACCGACCGGGTCGTGGTCGCGGCCGGCGCGTGGTCGGACAAGCTGCTGCATCCGCTGGGGGTCGCGACGGCGTGCAGCGCCCGCCCGGAGATGCTGTTCTCCGCGGCCGGTCCGGCGGTCGACGAACTCCTCCGCTGGGAGCCGCCGCTCGAGCCGGTCGACCGGGACGCCCGCGGACGACCCCGCATCCCGTTCGTCATACTCCCGACCGGGGCGATGCTGAAGCCAATCTTCGCGCAGCGAGAGATGTGGCTCGGGTGCGTCGACACGGTCGCCCGTCCGATCGGGACCCGGGAGGACCCGGCCCGGGACGGTCGCCTCGACTACGACATGGCCGCGTTGGGGGACCGGGACGCGTTCGCGACCGACGTTCTCCCGGCGGTGACGCCGTACCTCCCGCGCTTCGAGACGGACGCCGTCCGGCTGACCAACTCCTGGGGAGGCTACTACAATTTCAGCCCGGAGGGATTGCCGGTGCTGTTCGAGGAGCCGTTCGGGGTCCTGTTCGTCGGCGGGGACTCCGGGAGCGGCGTGATGAAGGCGGACTCGCTCGGCCGGCTCGTCGCGGCCCGCCTCGAAGGCCGCCGCTACGCGACGTTGTTCACGGGCGAGACGTACCGCCTCGACCGCCTCTCGCTCGCCCACCGTGGGGTGGAGGAAGAGCGGATCATCCTCTGAGTTTGCCGGCCCCCGGAGGCAGGACCAAATAGGGCCGGCCCGGTCCCGGCGCGAGGCCCCGGGTGCGCGTCGACCGTTCGGTCCTGGATGCGGTCGGGAACACGCCGATCGCAGAGCTGCGGCGGGTCGTGCCCCGGGGGTCCGCCCGGGTCCTGGCGAAGCTCGAGTTCGCGAACCCGACCGGCAGCATGAAGGACCGGGTGGCGAAGGCGATGGTCGAGGCCGCCGAGAAGGACGGGCGGCTCCGCCCGGGCGGCACCGTGGTCGAGTACACGGCGGGGACGACCGGGATCTCGCTCGCACTCGTCTGCGCGGCGAAGGGGTACCGGCTCCGGATCGTCTTCTCGGACGCGTTCGCCGAGGAGAAGCGACGGACGATGGAGGCGTTCGGCGCGGAGGTCCGGGACGTGACGAGCGACCACCATCGGATCACCGAGGCGCTGATCAAGGAGATGGTCGCGACGGCGGAGCGGCTCGCGCGCGTACCCGGCCACTGGTTCTGCAACCAGCTGTCGAACAGGGACGGCGCCGCCGGCTACCACCCGATGGGCGAGGAGATCTGGCAGCAGACGGGCGGGCGGCTCGACGCGTTCGTCCAGGCCGTCGGCACGGCGCACTCGATCCACGGAACGACCGAGGCCCTCTGGCGGCGCAACCCGCGGGTGGAGGTCGTGGCGGTCGAGCCCGCGGAATCGGCCGTGCTCTCGGGCCGGCCGACCGGCTCGCACCACATCGAGGGGATCGGAATCGGCTACGTGCCGCCGCTGTGGGACCCGAAGCTCGTGAGTTCGATCGAGCCGGTGTCGACCGAAGACGCCCTACGGATGACCCGGCGGCTCGCGCGCGAGGAAGCCCTCTTCGTCGGGACGTCGTCGGGGGCGAACGTCGTCGCCGCGCTTCGGGTCGCCGAGCGGCTCGGCCCCGACGCCTCCGTGGTGACGGTCATGGTCGACTCGGGCCTTCGGTACCTCAGCACCGAACTGTTCCGGGCACCGTAGTCGTCGAGCGCCCCCGGCACGGCGGCGATCGCACCCACCGGTCGGACCGAGCGTTCGGCGTCAGGGACGGCGGGCCGGCTTTCCGAGCAGCCCCGGGACCTCGGACACGTCGCGAACGACCGCGTCGGCCTCGGCTCGCACCCGCTCGTTGGCCTCGGCGGAGCGAAGCCCGTTGACGGACACGAACCCGGCTTGGAACACCACGCGCGCGAAGCCGGCGCGGCGGGCACCGACGAGCTCGTCGTTCGCACCGTCGCCCACGAAGACCGACTCTTCGAGAGGGATCCCGCCCCAGCGGGGCACGAGGGCGCGGAACGCCGCGGTGGACGGCTTGGCCGCTCCGACCTCGCACGAGAAGACAACCGCGTCGAACCAGCGCGCGAGCTCCGAGCGGCTCCAGCCTCGCCGCTCGCGCTCGTCGCAATTGCTGAGCAACCCGAGGGTCCACCCGGACTCGCGCAATCGACGGAGGGCCGACACGACCGTCGCGCGAGGTCGGAGCAGGGCGAGGTCCGTGTACCGGCCCAGAAGGTCGTCGACCTCCGCCCACGCCGCCGGCGCCGGCGTCACTCCGAAGGAGCGACAGATCGACCGCACGCGCTCGACGACGGTCGGCGTCAGCGAGACCTGGCGTTCCGCGGCCCCTGCGTTCCACGCCGCCGTGAACTCCGCTTCCGGAAGCCCGAGGCGCGCGGCGACCGCGCTCGCGCGGTGGAATTCGGGAGGACGGAACTCTTCGGGGTCGACCAGGGTGTGGAACAGGTCGAACGCAACGGCCCGGGCTCGGCCGTCGCGCGCGGGGCCGGCGGGCACGAACGTGCGAATCGGCCGGTCGTTAGAACCTTGACGGCCCCGCCCGGGACGGTGCCGGGCGATGGCCGGGCCCGGTCGGCCCGCCGGGACCGAACGCTCTTAGGCACGACCGGTTCGGGAGACCGATGGCGTCCTCGGCCGACCCCGAACGGGTGGGGCCGGGCCCGCCGGGCGGCGGCTCGCTCGCGATCGTCGATGCGAAGGTCTATCCGGAACCGGGGACTCCGCCGATTCCGAGCGCGACCGTCCTCGTCGTCGCGGGTCGCATCGTCGCGGTCGGGCCCGAGGTGGCCGTCCCTTCGGGAGTCGCGGTGCTGGAAGGCCACGGAGGGGTCGTCTCCGCGGGTTTCTGGAACACGCACGTCCATCTCACCGAACCGAAGTGGTCGTCCCCCGACCGCCGCTCCCCGGAGACGCTGAACGGGCAGCTCGCCGACCTGTTCTCTCGCCGGGGGTTCACGACCGCGGTCGACCTCGGCTCGAACCCCTGGTCCACGCGGGCGATCCGGAACCGGATCGCTCGGGGAGAGCTCCGGGGACCTCGGCTCTACACCTCGGGAACGCCGATCTATCCCCCCCGTGGAATCCCGTACTACCTTGACGGCTCCCTCCCGTTCTACTTCCGGTGGTTCATGCCCCAGCCCTCTCGCCCCTACGCGGCGCGACGGGCCGTCCGCCGGGGGCTCGCCCGTGGGGCAGACGTCGTGAAGCTGTTCACCGGATCTTACGTACGGCGCGGGGAGGTGCGGCCGATGCCGGAACCGGTCGCGGGCGCGGCGGTCGAGGCCGCCCATGCCCGCGGGCGGCTCGTCTTCGCCCATCCGTCCAACCTTGCCGGTACGCGGGTGGCCAGCCGCGCGGGGGTCGACGTGCTGGCCCACGCTCCCGACACGACCGAGGGGATCGACGACGGGTTGTTGTCGGACCTCGCGCGGCGCG
>JASHYY010000215.1 GCA_030042815.1 Thermoplasmata archaeon
GATCGCCGGGACGTTGATGCTGTGCTCGTTGATGACCCAGTTGTGGATCTGCTCGCGGACGTGGTCGTACGTCACGAGCACCCAGCCGGGGGTGGACGCGGCGTCGGCCTTTGTCTCGGCCTGCCACTTCTCGACGGACCCGAACGACGACTTGAGCAGCGACCGGAACTGATCGTCCGGCTCGTTCACCGGCTCGAGATTCTCGAAGTAGGCCTTGTGAAGGTAGCTGCCGTTGTACGCCACGATCTCCCGGCGCTTGAGTTCGCTGAACGCCCCGTAGCTGAAGTTCGCGTTCTTTTGCAGGATGTCCGGCTCGGAGTCCAGTTTGGCCCGGAACTCCGCGAGCCGCTGCTCGATTTCGTTAAGCTTGCGAACGTATCCTTCGTAGAGCCCCAGATGCGCCTTGATCTGCTTCGGGGTCAGGCCCTTGATCGTCCCTTCGGTCAGCAGCTTCGAGAAATCCCGCACCTTGTGCTCGGTGGCCATCGACGACTCCCCTCGGGACCGGCCCTCCCGCGTCCCCGCACGGGAGTCGCCCCGGGCCGGCGAGGGGGCGTGGCTTTATAAGATTATGTCGATTTCTAAATTCGTAACACCCCACGGGCGAGGTCCGGGACCCCGATCGAGGTCGGCGAGCGACCTCGGCGAGGCGGACCACGGGAACGAGCGGGCCGGCCCCCGATCCCGCGACGTCCGACGGGTTTCTGCCGGGAAAGCCGGGGCGAACGAACTACGACAGCACGACACGAAAGCGCGGTGAACGGCAACGGGCCGTCGGCCCCGGCAGGGGCGGCGGACCGCCCCGCCGGGGGGCGAGGCCGGCGCACGGGAGAGGCGCTCGGGAACGCCCGCGGCTCGGGGAGCGTCGCCGCCCTCACCGCAGGAATCCGCACGGCCCTCGCGGAGCTCCTTCCCCCCGGGGTCACGGTCACGGGGGTCGAGCTCGAGGGCCCGTACGTGGTCGTCTACACGAAGCAGCTCGACGTCGTCATCGCGCAACCCGACCTCGTTCGGACCGTCGCCCGTCGGATTCGACGCCGGGTGATCTTCCGCAGCGATCCCGAGGGGCGCACCGAGGTCGCGGAAGCGGAGCGTCGGATCCGGGAGATCGTCCCCGTCGAGGCCGAGATCCAGGAGCTCTTCTTCGAGCCGGAGACCGGCGAGGTCACCATCGAGGTCGCGAACCCCGGGCTGGCGATCGGCCGGGGAGGAGTCGTGCTCGCGGAGGTCAAGTCTCGCATCGGATGGATCCCCACCGTCATCCGAGCGCCGCCGATTCCCTCGAAGACGGTCACCGAGGTGCGGACCCACCTTCGCAACACCTTCGACGAGCGCCACGCCTTCCTCAACCGGGTCGGGGCGCGCATCGCCCGGGAGACCGTCGAGCCGACGGAATGGGCGCGCACCATCTCGCTCGGAGGCTACCGGGAGGTGGGACGGAGCGCGAGCCTCCTCTCGACCCCGAACGCGAAGATCCTCGTCGACTGCGGGATCCACCCGAGCTCCGACGCCACGCCGTACTTCAACGCGCCCGAGCTCCTCCCGCTCGACTCCCTGGACGCCGTCGTGGTGACGCATGCCCACCTCGACCACTGTGGGCTCGTCCCGGTCCTGCTCAAGTACGGGTACACCGGCCCGGTCTACTGCACGGCCCCGACACGCGACCTGATGACCCTCATGCTGCTCGACGCGATCAAGGTCGTTCGCTCCGAGGCCCGCAAGAGCCTCTACGACTCTTCCCACGTGCGCGACCTCGTCAGCCGGACGATCCCGCTCCGATGGCGGGAGAGCGTGGACATCGCGCCGGACGTCCGACTCACCCTGTTCAACGCGGGCCACATCCTCGGCTCCTCCGTCTGTCACTTCCGCGTCGGCAACGGCGAGCACGACGTGGCGTTCTCGGGCGACATGAAGTACGAGCGGACCTGGCTGTTCGACAGCGCCGAGAACGACCTGCCGCCGATCGAGACGCTCGTGCTCGAGTCGACCTACGGGGGGGCGCGGAACGTTCAGCCGAGCCGCCGACAGGCGAGCGAAGCGTTCACCGCGTTCGCCGCGAAAGTGCTGGGCCGTCAGGGACGCCTCGTCGTCCCCGTCTTCGCCGTCGGCCGGTCCCAGGAGATGATGCTCGTGCTCGAGAAGGCGATGCGGGAGGGCACGATCCCCCGGGTCCCGGTCTATCTCGACGGGATGATCTTCGAGGCGACGGCGATCCACACGGCGTATCCGGAGTACCTGAACAGCGAGCTCCGCGCCCAAATCTTCCAGCAGGGGGACAACCCGTTCCTCTCCGACATCTTCCGCCGCGTCGACTCCTCCCAGATGCGCTCGCAGATCCTCGACGCGAAGGAGCCGTGCGTCGTCCTCGCCACCAGCGGAATGATGAGCGGGGGACCGGTGATGGAGTACTTCCGGTCCTGGGCAGGGGAAGAGGCGAGCGCGCTCCTCTTCGTCGGGTACCAGGCGGAGGGCACCCTCGGGCGACGGCTTCAGTCCGGTGGGTCGACCGTGCCCGTTCTCTCGGAGGGCCGTTCGGCTACCGTCGCGGTCCGGATGGAGATCTCCACCATCGAGGGGTTCAGCGGCCACTCCGACCGGAACCAGCTCATGAACTACGTCGCGGCGGCGCAACCCCGCCACGTCCTCGTGAACCACGGAGAGGAGTCGAGAGCGCTCGACCTCGCGGTCGGGATCCGGCGCCGCTTCGGGATCGACACTCACGTCCCCTACAACCTCGAGGCGTATCGGGTCCTGTGACCTCCGGCGGGAGGGGACGGACGGGCCCGCCGGGATTCGAACCCGGGTTTGAGGCTCCGGAGGCCTCCGTGATGTCCAAGCTATACTACGGGCCCGCGTGGACGTCCCGACGCAGAGTCCCGTCCTCATACCATTTTTGTGCCGTCCGGGCGCTCCGAGGGACGCCTCCCGCACCCCGCCTCGGCGCGTCCCCTGGGCTGTTCCGGGCGTCCCTTCGTTCCCCGGCGCCCGGAGGCCTTCGGGCACCGGACCGACGCTCCGACCGAGGGGTCAAATCGTCCGGTGCGGTAGATGCTCTCGAGGAGGGCCGTCGATGTCGTCCGTGCCGGCCCGTCGCGTCCCGGAACCCGAGCCCCGGCGCGATCGGCCGGTCTGCTACCTGAGCCGCTCGCGCGGCTGGGTCGACCCGGGCGACCCGCATCGCCCCGCGAGCGAGGTGAACCTGCTCGCGGTCGCGCTCGGCTCGAAGGTCTGGACGACCGGCACGGCCTGGGAATCGGTCTTCCGCCGACCGATCCCGCTCGAGGTGGCCCGAGCGTATGGGGCAGCGATGGCGCGGAGCCCGGTCTCGGACCGGGGAGTGGAGCTGCTCGTCCGGGTCGCGCGGGCGCTTCGCGTCGAGCTGCGCGTGATCGACTGAGCCGGCGCTCACGAGGTCCCGTTCTCGGCCGGGACGAGGTCGGCGAAGACGAACCCGTCGCGTTCCACCACCTCGCCGGAACGAACGGCGATCGGCGCTCGGAACGTCGGGGCGTGCGTGACGAACGTGTGGAACTCTCCGCGCTCCCCGCACGGGTCGACGCCCGGCGGCAGCTCGTCGAGGAGCCGCCGGTCGAACTCCCGGCCCGCGAACGATCGGTCGAGCGCCCGAGGGTCCACGCAGACGAGCCGCGCGCGCATCCCCGAGTCCAGCATCTCCCGCGCGAGGCGGTCGGTCGGACGGTGCCACAGGGGGAACACGCACTCCATCCCGACCCCCGACATCCGGCTCTCGCGATACGCCCGGATGTCTTCCAGGAACAGGTCCCCGAAGACGACGTGCCGGACCCCGCGGGACCGGAGCGCCGCGAGGACCTCGCCCATCTTCCGGTCGTAGACGTCGTTGGGGCACGGGAACGGGATCCGGACGGTCGTCAGCGGCAGGCCGAGCGCCGAGGCCTGGCGCTCGAGCAGCTCCTGGCGCACGCCGTGGATCGAGACCCGGCCGAAGGTCTCGGTGACCGTCGTGAGCAACCCGACCGGGGTCACCGCCCCCGTGCGGAGCACCTCGGCCAGGGCGAACGCGGAGTCCTTCCCGCTGCTCCACGAGACGACCGCCGGCGGGGGGCCGGGCGGCCGCTCTCCCGCGGCGGTCCGAAGACCTCGCTCCGACACGCCGACTACCCCGCTGCCGGCGGCCCGGACCGTCGGCGGTCCCTCTCAGCCTTGGAAGGGTATAAACCGGAAGCCGTTCCTCCCGGAGAGACCGCCGGCTCGGCCACCGGACCGGGCCGAACGAGGGACACGCGATGCAGCTCGAAGGGAGCGAACGGGCACCGGTCCCCGGCGCGCGCCGCCTGCGACCGGTCGACCCGGCGGAGCGCGTCGAGGTGACGCTGGTCCTGCGCCGCCGTTCCCTGCCGGGAGAGTTCCCGGACGTCGTCCGTATCGGCCGGCGGTCTCCGCCGCGCCGAGAAGTTCTCTCTCGCGAGGAGTTCGCGCTCCGCCACGGGGCCCACCCGGACGACCTCGCGCGGGTGGCGGGGACCCTCGAACGCCACGGGGTCGACCGGGGCCGAGTGTCGGTCGGGGGGAGGACCGTCCACGCGTCCGGCCCGGCGCACGCCCTCGAGCGGCTCTTCGGAACGACCCTCGAGTACTGGACCGGTCCCGAGGGAACGTACCGCGGACGGCGCGGGGCGCTCTTCCTCCCGCGCGAACTCGAGGGGGTGGTCGTCGCCGTGCTCGGTCTCGACAACCGACCGCAGGCCCGACCGCATTTCCGGCGTCGGCGTCTCGCGGCCGCGACGGACGTCTCCTATGCGCCACCGACCGTCGCCGCCGCCTACGACTTTCCCTCCGGCACCGACGGCACCGGCGCGACCGTCGGGGTCCTCGAGCTCGGCGGCGGCTTCTCCTCCGCCGACCTCACGAGCTACTTCGGTTCCCTCGGAGTCCCCGTGCCCGGGGTGACCGTGGTCTCGGTGGACGGGGCGACGAACGCGCCGACCGGAGACCCCGACGGGCCCGACGGGGAAGTGGAACTGGACCTCGAGGTCGTCGGCTCGGTCGCGCCGGGCGCCCGTCTCGTCGCGTACTTCGCACCGAACACCGACCGGGGTTTCCTCGACGGGCTGACCGACGAGGTCCACGACCCGACGAACCGGCCGTCGATCGTCTCGGTGAGCTGGGGCGGCCCGGAGAGCGACTGGACAACCCAGGCCCGCTCCGCGCTCAACGCGGTCTGCGAGGACGCCGCGACGATGGGCGTCTCGGTCGTCGTCGCCGCCGGGGACGGCGGAGCGAGCGACGGGGTCGCCTCGGGCGCGCTCACGGTCGACTTCCCGGCGTCGAGCCCGTACGCGACCGCCTGCGGGGGGACCCGACTCGTGCTTCGAGGCACGACGATCGAGAGCGAGGTCGTCTGGAACGACCTCTCGGCGGGGGAAGGGGCGACGGGCGGGGGCGTCAGCGAGGCGTTCCCCCTCCCGGGCTACCAGAACGGGGTGGGCGTGCCCGCCGCGCCGAACGGATTCGTGGGACGAGGGGTACCGGACGTCGCGGGGGACGCAGACCCGGCGACCGGCTACTCGGTCCTCATCGACGGGGAGGGGACGGTCGTCGGAGGTACGAGCGCGGTCGCCCCGCTGTGGGCCGCGCTCTTCGCCCGCCTGCAGCAGGCGCTCGGCGCCCCGGTCGGCTTCGCGAACCCTCGCCTGTACACGCCCGCGGACGAGGCGACGTTCCACGACATCACCTCGGGGACCAACGACGGCTACTCGGCGGGTCCGGGCTGGGACCCGTGCACCGGCTGGGGCTCCCCGGACGGCGCCCGGCTCCTGCGGGCGTGGACGAGCAGCTCCGCGAACCTGTCCGACGGGTAGGTCGGTTCCCGGCCGGGGCCCGAACTCGCCGCTAGGCCTCGGGACCCGACCGGGGGACGGGACGGCCCGCCGCGTCCGTCCCCTTCGCCCGTTCGCCGTTCCAGACCGGGCGCTTCCAGAAGGTGGCGAGGCCGTAGAGGGCGGTCACGAACAAGATCCCGAGGCTGAGCGCCCCGTACGCCACCATCCTCGGGGCCGGGTGCCGGCTGTTCCGAAGGAGCGTCCCGAGGTAGACCCCGGTCGCGAACGCCCCGGCGACGGTGAGCGATCCCCGCGCCACCGCGAGGGACATCGTCCGCGGAAGGCCGACGAACATGCGGAGGAGGACGAGGCCGTCGGCTCCGACCGTCGGCGAGATCCGGTCCACGGCGTGCATCCAGAGCGGGATCCGGCTGAGGAGCGTGGCGAGCGTGATCAGCGGCAGGCCGTAGGTCCCGACGACCTCGAACGCGAAGAACGCGCCACGGTTCCGCGGGCCCCTCCCCCGGAGGAACCGCCCGAGGCGGATCCAGTTCGAGCGCGACCAGCGGACGTTCTGCCGGACAAAGTCGGCGACCGTCGCCTTCGGTTGCGTGACGACGCGGACGTCGTAGGCCTTGACGGTCGCGTATCCGGCGCGCAGGACGTGGTCGGTCAGCTGCCAGTCGTCCCCGAGCGGGCTCGGCCGGCCGAGCACGCGGAGGTCGTGGAACTCGGCGGACTGGACGAACGGCCGGATCAGCTCCGTCCGGTACATCGTGCACGCCCCGTCCAGGTAGAGGACGCTGCCCCGGGTCGACATCGCCCGGAGCACCACCTCCCGGGCCCGCTCGACGAACTCCCCGCAGTAGGCGGTCGCGCGACCGGTGTCGCGGACCGAGAGGTTCGCGCCGACCCCCCCGACGCCCGGGCCGAAGTACGACGCCATCTCCCGGGCGGCGTCGTCCGGGAGGACGGTGTCGCTGTCCACGAGGAGGACGAACGGGGTGCGGACCTGCGCGAGGCCGGCGGCGAGCGCGCCCTTCTTGCCGGCGCGCTCGGGGAGATGGACGAACCGACCGCCCCGCTCCTCGGTCATCGAGCGGTACGGCTCGAGGCTCGCGTCGCCGAC
>JASHYY010000216.1 GCA_030042815.1 Thermoplasmata archaeon
GAACCCGGCAGTTAAGCCCGCTGGCGTTCCGCGCGGTACTGAAGTGCGCGAGCCTACGGGAAACGCGGAAAGCTGTCAGCCTCCTTCCTTCCTCGGCGGCGTCGCGTCCGGCACCGAACGTCCTCGCCGTCCGAACTGGGTGACGAGGGTGAGGCCCACGAGGACGAGGGCGAATCCTCCGAGCTCCCACCACGCGAACGGCTCGGCGAAGAGCAGCGTCCCGATCGTCAGCGCGGCGGCCGGGTTCACGTACGCCACGACGTTCGCCTGGCCCGGGCCGACGTGGTGGTGGAGATAGAAGTAGAGCGAGTAGCCCGCCACGGACGGCAACAGCACGAGGTAGGCGAGCGAGAAGACGACCCCGTCGTTCAACGGCAGGGCGGACCGGGGTTCGAAGAGCGGTTCCACGGCGAAGAGGAAGACGGTCGCGACCGCGAACTGGACGGCGATCCCCCACTCGGTCTCGCCTTCCGGCCGGTAGACGCGAAGGGCGACCGAGCCGACGGCGAAGCTCGCCGAGGCGCCGAGCACGGCGACCGGACCCCAGATGCTGGAGGCGAGCGCGGTCCCCGACGCGGGGGCGACCAGCACGACGACCCCGACGAAGCCCGCAACGAGGCCGGCGAAGCCGAGCCCGTTGAGCGTCTCCGAGCGGAGCACGGGGATCGCAAGGACGGTGGTCAGGATCGGGGTGACCCCGATCAGGATCGCCGCGAGGCCCCCCGAGGTCGATTGCTCGCCGACATAGAGGAGCAGCCCGTAGACCCCGACGATCGGGAGGCCGAGGACCGCGGAGAGCCCGAGCGCCCGGGCGCTCGGTCGCGGGAGCCGGGTCGCCGCCGCGATCGCGGCGAACGCGGCCGCGCTCAAAGCGTACCGAACCGCCGCAAAGACGATCGGGGTCGCTCCGACGACGATCCCGTACCGGATCACCGGGTAGGCGGAACCCCAGATGAGCCCGAGCAGCAGCAACAGAAGGAAACTCCGCCGGCGGGAGGCGGACGAGGGGGAGGCAGCGTCCACCCGGCGGGGATGCGACCGGAGCAGTTGAAGCATCCGCCGGCCGGCGGCCCCGATAGGCTAATCCTCCGGTACCGGTCGACCGGCGAATGCACCTCGGGGCGCACATCGGCATCGCCGACGGGCTCGCGAACGCCGCGCGCACCGGACACGCGATCGGCGCCGACGCGATCCAGATCTTCTCGAAGAGCCCCCAGATGTGGGCGGGTCCGCCGATCCCGGCGGCGGCCGCCGAGGAGTTCCGCGCCGCCGTGGTCGCCGAGGGGCTGCGGGCGACCGCGGTCCACCACGGCTACCTGATCAACCTCGCGAGCCCGAAGCGCCCGATGCTCGAGCGCTCGCGCCGCGCGTTCCTCGACGAGATCCGCCGGGCGGAGCTGCTCGGGGTCGGCGGGCTGATCTTCCATCCGGGCGCCCACCTCGGGAGCGGGACCGACGCCGGCCTCCGGACGATCGCCGAGAGCGTCCGGGGAGCGATCGACGCCGTGCCGGAGGGGAAGGTCCCGCTGCTCCTCGAGAACGCCGCCGGGCAGGGTACCGCGCTCTGCGCGACGTTCGAGGAGCTCGCGACCGTCCTCGCGGAGGTCGACGCCGGCCCGCGGGTCGGCGTGACCCTCGACACCTGCCACGTGTTCGCGTCGGGCATCGATTTCCGGACCCCCGAGGGCTACGGCGCGCTCGTCGACCGGGTCGAGTCGGTCCTCGGCCGTGCCACCGTCCGGGCGTTCCATCTGAACGACGCGAAGGCGGAGCTCGGCTCGCACCTCGACCGGCACGAGAACATCGGTCGCGGCCAGCTCGGGCTCGACGGGTTCCGAGGTCTCGTCAACGACCCCCGCTGGTCGGAGACGCCCGGGTACCTCGAGACGCCGATCGACGAGCACGGCTACGACCGGTACGTCGAGGACCTCGCGACGCTGCGCTCGTTGCTCCGCTCGGCGGCGTCGCGCACCCCGGAGCCCGCCCCGAAGCGCCGCCGGTCTCCTCGGCCCGTCTCAACCATAAAATAGGCTGCCCCTCCTCCGCGCCGCCGCGCATGGCGGAGGAGGCGTCGGCCGAGCTCATCGCCTCGCTCCGGGCGAGGGCCCGCGAGGTCCGCCAGGAGACGATCCGGGCGATCTACGTGGCCGGCAGCGGCCACCCCGGCGGCAGCCTCTCGGTCGCCGACCTCCTCACCGCCCTCCTGTTCCACGAGCTGCGGAGCGGCCCGGCCGACGCCCCGAACCCGGACCGCGACCGTCTCGTCCTGTCGAAGGGGCACGCGGCCCCGGCGCTCTACGCGGCGCTCGCCGTCCACGGCGAGATCCCCCGATCGGAGCTCCTCACGTTGCGCCAGCTCGGCAGCCGGCTCCAGGGGCACGTGGACCGCACCACGCTCCCCTATGTCGAGGCGTCGACCGGCGGCCTTGGGCAGGGGATCGGGATGGCGGTCGGGATGGCCCTCGACGCGCGCCTCGCGCACCGGCCGAGCCGCGTCTACGCGGTCCTCAGCGACGGGGAGTGCCAGGCCGGTCCCACCTGGGAGGCGCTGATGGCCGGCGGCCACTACCGCCTCTCGAATCTGGTCGTCCTCCTCGACCGCAACGGCCTCGAGACGGACGGCCCGACCGAGGCGATCCTCGGCATCGAGCCGATCGCCGAGAAGCTCCGCGCGTTCCGCTACCACACGCTCGAGATCGACGGCCACGACTTCGGCCAGATCCTGGCCGCGCTTGCCGACGCCCGTCGGTTCGCCGACGGGCCGACGGCGATCGTCGCGCGGACGGTGAAGGGGAAGGGGGTCTCGTTCATGGAGGGCCAGCCTTCCTGGCACGGCCGGGCCCCGAACCGGGCCGAGGCGGAGAAGGCGCTCGCCGAGCTCGGGGCGCCGGGGGAGGTGCCGCCCCGATGAGCGCTCCCGGAAGGACCGAGAGCCTGCGCGACGCCTACGGCCAGACGCTGGTCGAGCTCGGCGCCGCGGACCCGAACCTCGTCGTGCTGGACGCCGACCTCTCCGGCTCGACGCGGACCTCCCTCTTCGGGCAGAGGTTCCCGGACCGGTTCTTCAACGTCGGCGTGATGGAGCCGACGATGATGGCGATCGCCGCGGGCCTCGCCCTCGGCGGCCGCACGGTCTTCGCGAGCTCGTTCTCGGTCTTCGCCGCCGGCCAGGCCTACAACGCGGTCCGCCAATCGATCGCCTACAACCGCGCCAACGTGAAGATCGTCGCGACGCACGGGGGGCTCCTCGTCGGGGCGGACGGCGGGACCCACCAGATGGTCGAGGACCTTGGCCTCATGCGGGGCCTCCCCGGCATGACCGTGATCGTTCCGGCCGACGCGCCGACGACGCGCGCGGCGGTCCGCGCGGTCGCCGCCCGGGACGGCCCGGCGTTCGTCCGCCTGACCCGCGAGAACCTCCCGGTCGTCACCGACGGTACGTTCGAGGTCGGGAAGGCGCCCGAGCTGCGCCCGGGCAGCGACCTCACGATCGTCGCGGTCGGGGCCCTCGTCGCCCGCGCGCTCGAGGTCGCGGACGACCTCGCGACCGTCGGTCTCTCTGTCCGGGTCCTCGACTTCGCCTCGGTGAAGCCGTTCGACGAGCCCGCGCTGCTCCGCGCCGCCCGGGAGACCGGCGCGATCCTGGTCCTCGAGGAGCACTCGGTGCTCACCGGGGTCGGTGCCCTGGTCGCGTCGACGACCTCGGAGAACGTCCCGGTCCCCGTCCGTCGGGTCGGCGTCCCGGACGTCTTCGGCGAGAGCGGGGACCCGTGGGCGCTCCTCGACCGGTACGGGATGTCGAAGGAGCGGATCCGGAACGAGGCCTGGGAGCTCCTCCGCGCGCGGGGGAAGGTTCAGTAAGGAGGCACCCGTAGGGGGTCGAACGATGCAGCTGTTCCTCGACACGGCGAGCGTGACCGAGATCCGAACGATGTGGGAGACCGGGATCCTCGACGGGGTGACGACCAATCCGACGCTCGTCGCGAAAGAGGGCCGGAAGTTCGAGGACGTCCTCCGGGAGATCTGCGCGCTCGGCGTGCCGTCGGTCTCCGCCGAGGTCGTCGCGACCGACACCGAGGGGATGCTGCGCGAGGGGCGCCACCTGCGCACGATCCACCCGTCGATCTACGTCAAGGTCCCGATGACGCCGGCCGGCCTCCGGGCGACGAAGGTCCTCGCCGCCGAGCAGACCCGCGTCAACATGACGCTCGTCTTCAGCGCGAACCAGGCGCTGCTCGCCGCGAAGGTCGGCGCCGCCTACGTGAGCCCGTTCATCGGCCGGCTCGACGACCAGGGCCAGGTCGGGATGGACCTCATCCGGGAGATCGTCCAGATCTACCGCAACTACCCGTTCCCGACGAAGGTCCTCGTCGCGAGCGTCCGTCACCCGGTCCACGTGCTCGAGGCCGCCAAGATCGGGGCCGACATCGCGACGATGCCGTACGCGGTGATGGAGAAGCTCGTCCAGCACCCGCTCACCGACCTCGGCCTCGCCCGGTTCCTGAAGGACTGGGAGAAGGTCCCGAAGGGCTGAGCGCGTCCGGGGGCCCGGCCGGACGGGGGCGACGATGGGGCTCGAGGCGCTCGGATTCCTCGTCGGCCGGTGGAAGGACGAGTCCCGGACCGGCGAGCCCGGCACCGCGGCGGCGGGCGGGGAGACGTGGACCGCCGCGCTGGACGGCCGGGTCCTCGTGCGCGAGGGCTGGTGCGAGTTCCCCGCCTCGGCCGACCGCGCGGCGGTCCGCCACACGGACCTCCTGGTCGTCTACGCCGACCCCGACGGGGAGCTCCGCGGCGAGTTCTGGGACAGCGAGGACCACGCGATCCGGTACCGGGAGGTCCACGTGGACCCGGACGGCGCGGGCGTCGGCCTCGTGAGCGACCCGTCGGCGCCGGGGCCCCGCGAGTGGCTCCAGTACCGGTGCACCGCGTCCGACCGCCTCTCCGCGGTCTTCAGCCTCCACCCCCCCGGGGCGCCGGGGTTCTCGCCGTACCTGCGCTGGAGCTCCGTCCGCGAGGCGGAGCCGTCCCCGTGAGGCGGGCGGACCGGTCCCCGGCGCGCCTCGGGATTATATCGCACCCCCGGTTACGCGTCCCCCGCCCGTGACGGACGAACCCCTGCTCGACCGGTACCTCCGGCTGACCCGAGAGGCGCTCGGCAAGGTCACCCCGGCGGCCCCCGCGCGCTCGTTCCTGCGCGGCGCCTCCGACGATTTTCTCGCGATGGCCCGCGCCTACCTCGAGGACGCCGAGCACTTCGTCCGCGAAGGGGACCGCGACCGCGCCCTCGCCGCCGCGAGCTACGCGCACGGCTGGCTGGACGCGGGCGTCCGCCTCGGCCTCCTCGATGGAGGTGACGATGACCGGCGGTTCACCCTCTTCCGCTGACGGGCCGGGCGCCCCGGCCGGGGTCCCGGACGCCGTCCTCGCGACCATCGAGGCGCACCTGCGCCAGCGCGAGCTGCGGCGGGAGGAGCTCTTCCAGCGGGCGCGGCGCCTCCGCCGTCTCTCGCAGGGCACGATGTCGCGGCTGCACGCGGAAGGGGAGGCGCCGGCCGACCTCGCCGAGATCCGGCGCGGCGCCGCCGAGCTCTCCGACTGGCTCCGCCGGGAGGGTCGCGGCGACGAGCCGCTCGCCCTGGACGCGTTCCAGGAGGCGGTCGAGGCGCTCCTCCTCGGGGCGGTCCTCGCCGGCGAGCCGTTGCCGGGGCCCGCCGAGATCGGCGTCGACCCCGAGCCGTACCTGCTCGGTCTCGGCGACGTCGTCGGAGAGGTCCGGCGGATCGCGCTCGACCGCCTCGGCCGCGACGACCTCCCGGGCGCCGAGCACGCGCTCGCGCTCATGGAGCGGCTCACGCGCGCGCTGCTCCGGTTCGACACGACCCGCGCGATCGTTCCGCTCAAGCCGAAACAGGACACGGCCCGCACGCTGCTCGAGCGGACCCGCGGCGAGGTCGTGATGGCCCGCTTCCTCTCCCGGGCCCGGCCTCCCGGGGAGACGGGAGGGGGCGGGCCGTGAGCGCCGCTCCGCGGCGCACGGTCGCCGTCATCGGCGGCTCCGGGGTGACCGGCATCTTCGAGGGCGGCGCGACGAAGACCCACCGGGTCCCGACGCCGTGGGGGGCCCCGTCCGGCCCGATCGAGGAGGGGAC
>JASHYY010000217.1 GCA_030042815.1 Thermoplasmata archaeon
GTCGCGCATGCCGCCGATGTCCGGAGAGAGGCGTCGGTGGAACGCGCTCCGACAACGAGCCGTAGACTGGGCGCTCTTTGGGGTCTTGGTGGCCGCAGGTCTGATTCTCACGAGCTCCGCCGTCGCGATGGGCCCCACGGAATCGCGATCGGGCCCGACGGCCGCCGGATCCGTAGCGGACGCGCGAACGTCGTTCGCTTCGGCAGCGGAGTCGTTTTCCGTCACCTTCGCGGAGTCCGGCCTCCCGCACGGCTCCGGGTGGTCCGTGAGTCTGAACGGAACACGGTCGAGTTCGGCGACGGGGTCGATCCGGTTCGTCGAGCCGAACGGGAGCTACCCGTTCGTCGTCGGGCCGGTCTCCGGCTACTCGGTCGACCCCGCCTCGGGTGTCGTTTCGGTGGTCGGAGGGGAGGTTAATCGGTCCGTCGTCTTCTCCTCGAACAGTACTTCGTCGGGTGGGGGCCCTACTGTCTTCGGGCTCCCGGCGGAGACCGGGTTCTACCTGCTCGGAGTGATCGCGTCCGTCATCTTCGTCCTCGGCATCTCCCTCGCCCGGCGGAGCCGGGCCCGCCGGCGCCCGCCACCCCCGGGGCCGAAGCGGGCGAAGAATCCGAAGTCCGAGTACATCCCGAAAAAGCACCGGAGAGCGAGCGTCTCGGACACCGAAGGCCCGGACCCGCGCTCGTCTTCCTAGAGTGGGTGGCGCGACCCTATCGCTTCCGAACCCCTGAGAACGGGGCTCCGAGCACGGCACGACGCACGATATCCACCACGGCGTGGACCTCGCGCAGGACCTCCTGGGCCGTGCTTCCAAGCACCCGGACCGATAGTCCGGCGTCGCGCGGGAGAAGGGTCGCCCCTCCCTTCGTGACCGTGGAACGGTCGAGCCGTTCGTTCACCGCATCGACGAGGTCGGGTGCTCGGTCGGGGGTCAGGACGTACACAAAACCGACCGTGTCGAACTCGGTCAGCAGGCCGAGGCCGCGGAGTTGGCCGTCCTTCGGCCGCATGAGCATGCTCTCGCTGAAACGGTAACGGCCGTCCTGGTCGACGGCGACGGTGCGCAGGGCCAGGAGCCCGAAGCGAAACCGCTCCTCCCCGTGGGCCACCCGCCCCGGCGAAACGACCTCGGAGTAGATCGCGGTGGCCCGGTCGTGGACTTGGAGGTCGACGCGCTGGTAGAAGCGCGAGCTTTGGTACGGGATGATCTGGTCGGGAATGTACTCGAGGTAGCCTCCGTCCTCGACCTCGATCCGGACGAGCTGGCTCGCGTAGTTCGTGTTCATGCTGTAGACTTTCGTCGCGCTCTGTGTGGTGAGGTGGGCCTGGGCGTCCCGGCGGACCCGAACGTCCATGCGATACCGGTCTCCTTGGAGAATGCCCTCCGACGGGGAGATGATGAACACGTACGCCATCGAGGGGAGCGTCTCCCCGAGGTAGAGCACCCGCTGGACCGCGAGCGGCACCCGGGCGAGCTGTTCTCGGAGGACCGTTCGGTCGCTCTCGGCTCCGGGTTCGAAGCCGAGCCTCAGCTCGCCGACTTTCCCGGCGCGGCCGATCCCGAGCTGGGCCGGCTCCGCCGTGAACTCGGCGAACTCCGGCGGCAAGTCGGTCGCGGTGAATGCCGCCAGCTCGTCCATCGGTTTATGCCGCGAGCTTCGGTTTCGCGTCGAAGAGGACGTTCTTCACGATCTGCTGGACCACCGCGGAGACCCCCTCGGAGGTCCGCGCGTTCACGAAGAGCGTCGGCTTCGCGCCCCGAACGATTCGGGCGTCGCGTTCCATCACCGAGAGGTCCGCGCCGACGTACGGCGCGAGGTCGATCTTGTTCACCACGAGAAGGTCGCAGTTCTCGATACCGAGTCCGCGCTTCCTCGGGTACTTGTCGCCGCCCGAGACGTCCACGATGTAGATGAAGTAGTCCGCCAGCGCCGGACTGAACGTCGTCGTGATGTTGTCTCCGCCGCTTTCGATCAAGATCAGGTCGAGGTCGGGATGCTTTGTCTCGAGTTCCTCCACGACCGAGAGGTTCATCGAGGGGTCCTCCCGGACCGCCGTGTGAGGGCACCCCCCCGTCGCGACCCCGATGACGAGGTCCGCGGGGACCAGCCCCCGTTCGGTCGCGAGATTCTTCCGCATCCGGTCGGCGTCCTCCTTCGAGACTACGTCATTGGAGATGATCGCGACCCGATAGCCCATCTCCGAAAGCAACGGCACGATGCGTTCGATGAGCATCGTCTTGCCCGATCCGACCGGCCCGCCAATACCAACCCGTGGAATCCTTCTCTGGTTCATTGTCTTCCCTCCTGTGTCACGTCAAGAACATCTTCGACCGCAACCGCTCGTGGTGTATCTGGAAGAGCTGGATCTCCGGGTCGAACTGCCAGAGTCCTGCAAGCGGGGTCCCTGCGCTTCGCCGACCCGTCTCTCGCACGGTCGTAGCGAGATGATGAATGAGCCGCTGACCTTCGAGGTGGTCGAGCAGTCCCAGCCGGAGGGCCGAGCCGACGATGCTCACCGCGGCGGAGTAGAGGAACATCACGCAGGCCGGCTCTTTCGGGATGCCGATCGTCTGCGAGGCGACCCCGAGGGCGACCGGAAACGAGCCGGTGGCGTCGCCTCGGCGGACCGCGTCGATGTAGTCGGTGAGGATGGCCGCCGGGGGCTGGAGCGCGGCGACGGCGCGCAGGAGCTGCGAACCCGACCGAGCGGAGGCCTGCCGTGCCTCCTTCACTGTCCGCATCGCGTGGGCGAGCTGGTCGACCTCGACGATCCCCCCGAGGTCGTTCTGGGCGGCCCGGTCGTGCGCGTGGGACAGGAGCACCGCATCGACCGGACCGAGTTGGTTCGTGACGTACGTCTCGAGCAGCTGCGGCATCCGGTCCCGGAGCGGCGCGGCGTCCGGCCGGCCGGTTTCGTAGAGGATCGCCTCGAGCCCGCTCGACATCGAGAACATCCCGGTCGGAAAGAACGAGTCGGCGAGCTGCATCATCGAGAACTCGAAGTCCGGGACCGCGTCAGTGGTCATGCGAATGCTCCTCCCCGGCCATCTCGGGGTCGAAGACCGCCATCGCGGACTCGATGCGGGCACCGGGCGCTACGCGGTGTATCAGCTTTCGGACGACGTCGAGCTCGCTCTCGGCTTGGATCGGTAGCGTGCACTCACGGTGATGCGCCTGGATCGGCCGGTGGAGGTTACCGAGCGCGTGACCGACGCGAAGGGCAGTTTCGACCTGGTCCTCCGGCGATTCGTCTTCCGAGAGGTGTACGATCGCGACCCGCTCGGGCTGCTGGGCCACGACGACCATTCGCTCGTCGGTCAGCCAGACGACATCCCCGTCGTGCAATTGGGTTCCCGCCGGGAGGTCGAGCACGATGTCGGAACCGCGCTCGCCGGTTTTTCGCAACCGGGTCCGGGCTGCCTCGAAACGGCTGAGCGCGAGCCGCTCGGCGTGCCCGCCCTCGGTCATTCGAGCCAACCGCTCGCGAAGGCGCGGATCGTCCCGGACGTTCCCGAGGACCGTATGGCACTCGATCATTCGGGCGAACCCTCGGGGTCGGGGGCGGTCTTCTTCACGGCGCCGATCATGTCTAGCAACCGGGCGGTATAGTCGACCGGACCGAGGTGCTCGTAAGCATCCCGCCGGACGTAGGCCCACTCGGGTCCGGCGTCGTTAAAGCGTACCGGGGCCCCCACTTCGAGCCGCTCGGCCATGACACACAGGTCGGCCCGATGGTCCGGATAGTCGAGGTTCAGATGGGTGAGCGGGTCGATCGGCCCGGAGATATCGGCGATCCGTCCGTGCTCGACCACGACGTGACAGATCTCGGTCGGCGAGATGATGCGGTGGTTCGCGTCAACGTTACTTTCGGGCGTGCAGTGCCGGATGACCATGGACGCTCACCTCTTCGCATCCGAGACCGCGCCCGGGTCAAGATTCTCGGCCGCAAGGTTGCGGTCGATGCGGAGCACCGACCGGGTGATCTCCCCGGCCGCCTGGAGCGCGGTCGTCTTGACAAGGACCGGGTCCAGGACCCCCTTCTCCCGCATGTCGGCCGGTAGCCCGGTGTTGATGTCGATCCCGTAGCCGTCGGGGGAGGCCTTCGCCGCCATCACCTTCTCGAGGCCGTTGTACCCCGCGTTCGTGAGCAGCTGGCGCATGACGCTCTCGAGGGCCTGATTGACGACGTCCACCCCGACCTGCTCTACTCCCTTCAACTGGAGCTCGCGCAGCCGCTTCTCCACGTAGAGCTCGGCCGCTCCGCCCCCGGGGACGACCCGCTGGTTCAGGGCCGCTTCGGCGGCGTTGAGGCCGTCCAGGACCGCTCGCCACCGCTCCAACGACGTCTCCTTGGTGGTCCCCGAAACGATGAGGGTCACCATGCGCTTCCCGCTCGACTTCTCGAGGTGGATGAGCGAGTGGGTCTCGTCCTCGTAGACCCGCCCGATGCGGGCCGTGACGTCCGGCTGCTGGAGGTCCTGGGGCATTCGGGCGGGCCGGACCCCGAGGTATCGGGCGAGCGGCTCGACCTCGTCCGTGGCGATATGGGTCGCAAACACCCCCCGGGCGATCAGCTGGTTCTCGATCATCTCGTCCACTTCGGGGGAGGCGATCAGGATCGTCTCGGCGCCGGTCGCGAGGAGCGAATCCACGATCTCCTTCGCCCGTCGGTCCCGGTCCTTCTCCATCGTGAGCACGTCCGAGTACCGGCTTCCCTCCTTGAGCCAGTCCGACTTCACCGGTTTGAGGTCGAGCTTGCAGATCAGGATCTTTCCGTTCAGTTTCTCCCGAGGCATGCTCGGGTCGATCCGACGCCGCTCGAGGACGATCCCGTCGATCAGCTGGTCCTCGTAGTTCGCCTTTCGGATGACCGCGATGCACTTTTCGAAATCGTACTTTCCGTCGTAGATCGCCTCGTTCGCGACGGCGCGGATCGACTGCACGACCACCTTGCTAAGCCCCCGGCCGTCCAGCTTGGAGGCGAGCGCCGTCGTGGCGACCTGTTCGAGCGCGACGTCCTCGAGGCGGATCGGCACCGCATACTCTTCGAGGATCTTGCACGCGGAAGCGACGGCTACCTCGATTCCCTCGACGACCTTGGTCGGGTGGACCCCCATCTCGCGGATGAACCGACGGCCCTCCTTGATCATCTCCGCCGCCATGACCACCGCGGTGGTCGTCCCGTCCCCGACGAGCTCCTCCTGCCGCTCCGCGATCTCGACGATCATGCGGGCGACCGGGTGGATCGTGCGCAGGGAGAGCAGGATGGTCACGCCGTCGTTCGAGACGTGGCGGTTCAGCATCTGGTCGATCAGGAGCTTGTCGAGGCCTTTCGGGCCGAGCGTCGTCCGCACCGCCTCGGCCACAGAGATCGCTGCGTTCGAATTCGAGTCGAGCGCGTCAACCTCGACGTTCTGGGCCATCGGCCTCCACACTGCGTTTTCGTTGCTCGGCATGATTTCAACTCCGTTTTCGTTCGCTTTCGGTCCCTATCGGGGGGACTCCTCGACCGTCCTGGCCGCGTTCCCGTAGAGCGCCAGTTCGGCCGACCCGTTCGCGCTCGGCCCGTTCAGCTGGCTGTGGCCGTACTGCGCAATGATCTTCTTCTCGGCGCGTCGGAGGATCTCGTTGAGACCGCTCGGCGAGATTCCGAGCAGGCGGGAGAGCTTCTCCTGCGTGATCCGACGGGGAAAGTCGTAGAATCCCATTTCCACCGCCAGGTCGATGATCCGCTGCTGCCGGGGGGTCATCGAGAGGGCCACCTTGAGCGGCCAGGTGCCCACCACCTCCAAAGGAACATTGAGCTTCCGGGCTTCCTGCCGCACGTACTCGAGGCCCGCGTGGTCGGACAGGATCTCGTAGATCATCTTGCCCGAGTGGTCCACGACCGCCGACGCGAGGAAGCATTGGGAGTTCGGTCCCACGAGGACGTCGCAGAGGGAACAGTCCACCGCCACCACGATCGCGACGCGGCGGCCTCGGGCGAGGTCCGCGACCTGGAGCGAGACGACGCCCGGAGAGTGCAGAAC
>JASHYY010000022.1 GCA_030042815.1 Thermoplasmata archaeon
ACGGTCGGCAACGTCCTCGCCCTCCGGCAGAAGGAGATGAAGCGGATGTTCGCCTACTCGTCCATCAGCCAGGCCGGCTACATGCTGATCGGGATCGCGGTCGGCACCGCCCCGGCGCTCGCGGGCGCGACGCTCCAGGTCCTCGCGCACGTGTTCATGAAGACCGGGGCGTTCCTGGTCGTCGGCGGGGTCGCCGCGGCGGGCGTCGGCCCCCTGATCTCCGACTGGAAGGGGCTCGGCCAGCGCCGACCGGTCCTCGGGGTCGCGTTCGGCCTCATGCTCCTCTCCCTCGCCGGGGTCCCGCTGACGGTCGGGTTCGTCTCGAAGTTCGTCCTGTTCAGCGCCGCCGTCCAGGCGCAGGGGTACTTCGTCTGGCTCGCGGTCGCCGGCCTGCTCAACAGCGCCCTCTCCGTCTTCTACTACGCGCGGGTCCTGAAGGTGATGTTCTTCGACGTCCCCGAGCCGCGACCGCTCGGCGCCGGGGCGGTCGTCGGCGGTTCGGAGCCCCCGCTCCTCGCCGCGGGGGGCCTCGGCTACGGTCGGGCCGCCGCGATCGCGATCGCCGCGGTCGTCGTCGTGGCCCTCGGCGTCTACCCGCAGCCGGTCCTCGGCGCGATCCAGTCCGCCGCCCAGCACTTCGTCAACCTCGGGGCGTGAGGGCGTGGAGCGGTTCGACGTCGTCGTGGTCGGCGCCGGACCTGCCGGGTCGCTCGCGGCCCGCGCGGCGGCCGAGGGCGGCGCGCGGACCGTCGTGGTCGACCACCGGGACGAGCTCGGGCACCCGGTCCAGTGCGGCGAGTTCGTCCCGTCGGCGCGGGAGCTCGCCGACCTGTTCGACGCACCGGAGCTCATCTCGGCCGCGTTCGACATCCCCTCGAACACGGTCCTCCGCGAGACCCGCTACATGACGTGCGTCTCCCCATACGGCCACCGCTTCCGCTTCCCACTCGAAGGAGCGACCGTCTCGCGCCGGGCGTTCGACAAGGCGCTCGCCGCGCGGGCGGAGGGGGGGGGAGCGGAAGTGCGCTACCCGGTCGGTGTCACGGGCGTGCACGACGGCCGCGTCCGGTGCGCCGATGGGACCGAGCTCGAGGGCCTAGTCGTCGTCGGCGCCGACGGCCCGATCTCGACGGTCGGCCGGTCGGTCGGTTTCGCGCCCGAGCGCACGATGTTCCGGATGATCACCGCGACCGTCGACGGGCCGCTCGCCGACGAGATCGACCTCTACTTCGGCCGGGCCGCCCCCCACGGCTACGCCTGGTTCTTTCCCCGGGCCCACGACGCCAACGTCGGGCTCGGGGTGAGCCAGCTCGCGCCGGGCACCTCGCTCGACCGCCTCCTGGACCGGTTCCGGACCGAGGCGGGGTTCGGGCCGGTCCGGGACCGCACCCGCTGGTGGGTCCCGATCGGCCCTCCGCCCGAACGCCTCGTCTTCGGACGGGCGCTCCTCGCCGGGGACGCCGCAAACCTCGTGATGGCGACCAACGGCGGGGGGATCCCGACCGCGATGCTCAGCGGCTGGCTCGCGGGGACCGTGGCCGCGGCCCACGCGCGGAACGGCACGCCGCTCGCCGAGTACGACCGCGCCTGGCGGGCGGCGCTCTACGCCCCGCTGGCGCGGGCGGCTCGGATCCAGCGCTGGGGGGACCGGGTCACGGGGGTCGACCCCTTGCTGGCCTTGGGGATGCGCTATATCGGGAGCTCGGGTCTCGATGCGATGATGCGGCTGCGCTGGCCCCCTCGCCTGGGGAGGAATTCGTGACCGCGTCGCGGCCGCCCGACCCGTCGCTCGAGCCGTCCCTCGAGAGCCTGGTCACCCAGACCCTCGGGCCCGGGACGGCCGACGTCCTCGGGGAGGTCCTGCCGACGCTCGTGCGCGACGTCGCCGACATCGACTGGCGCCTGAACCAGGTCCTCGCCTCGACCTACGCGCAGCTGACCGAGGCCGCCCGCTACGCGTGCGCCACGGGGGGCAAGCGGGTGCGCCCGCTCCTCATGGCCGCCTCGCATCGCGCCCTCGGCGCATCCTCGACCGCCCCGATCCACTCGCTCGCGGCGGCGTTCCAGCTGATCCACACCGCGACGCTCGTGCACGACGACGTCATCGATCACGCCGAGACCCGCCGGGGACGGCCGTCGATGCCGCGGGCGTTCGGCACGCCGCTCGCGATCGTCTCGGGCGACTATCTCTTCGTCCGCGCCTTCGAGCTCGCTGCCGAGTACCCGAAGTCGGTGATCCTGCGCTGCGGCGAGGCCTGCGCCGACCTGGTCGAGGGCGAGGTGCTGCAGGACGCCGGGCGCTTCGACCTGTCGACGGGCCGAGAGCACTACTTCCGGGTCGTCGAGCGGAAGACGGCGGCGATCATCGCCGCGGCCCTCGCCTCGGTCGCGGAGATCGCCGGAGCGGGCCCCACCGTCCAGTCGGCCCTGCAGACCTACGGCACGGCCCTCGGGGTCGCCTTCCAGATCCGCGACGACCTCCTCGACGTCTTCGGCGACCCCGACCTGCTCGGGAAGCCGCTCTTCACCGACTTCCGCGAGGGCAACCCGACGCTCCTCTCGCTCGAGGCGTACGGCCGGCTCGACCCGCGCCGCCAGTCGGAGTTCGAGCGGCTCTTCCAGCTCCGACGCAAGGGGGCGAAACACCTCGTCCGCCTGAAGGAGCTGACCGAGCTCGCCGGGGCCGACACGGTCGTCGCGAACGAGGCGGCGGCGTGGACCGACCGCGCAGTGCGAGCGCTCGAGCCGCTCCCGCGTGGTCCCTACCGCCACCTGCTCGAGCGACTCGCCCACGGCGCGACCGAGCGACGGTTCTAGCGCGCGGGCCGTACGCCCGTCGAACGAAAGGTACATTTGCCCTGCGCGGGCTCGGACCCGCCGGAGCCGACGACCGTGAGCGGTTCGACCTCGACCGGGGCCGGCTCGGCAGGAGCCCCGGTCACGTTCGACCATCTGCCGCCCCCGTGGGAGCCGACCCCGGTCCGCCCGCGCCTGCCGGTCGGCGTCGCGATCATCAGCATCCTGGTCGCGCTCTTCGCGGTCGTGATGGTCCTCGCGGGCCTGATCTTCCTGCTCGCCCAGTTTTTCGGCAACTTCGTCCCGCCGTCGCTCGAGATCTTCGCGTCCATCGACCTCCTCGGCGCGGCGATCCTGGTGATCCTCGGGGCCGCCCTCCTCGGGGTCGCGACGTCGCTCTGGCGGCAGGAGACCTGGGCGCTCTGGACGACGCTCATCCTCGTTTTCGGGACGTGCGCCTACCTGTTCTTCACCGGCTCGATCACCGTGCTGTTCCTGATCTTCGTCGTGCTGTTCATCTATCTCATCTCGGTCCGCCGGTACTTCTACTGATGCGGATCGCCCTCGCCGAGCTCGCCCCGGTCCCGGGAGACCTCGAGCGGAACGTCGCGCGCGTCGCCGAGGCGGTCCGCGCTGCGCGGGCCGAGGTCGCGGTGTTCCCCGAACTGTTCCTCTCCGGGTACCGGGTCGGGGACCGGTTCCAGCGCCTCGCGCTCGCGGAGGCGGACCGGACGACCGAGGCGCTGCGCGCCCTCGCGCGCACGGAGCACGCCGCGGTCGTGGTCGGCGCCCCGGTCGCCTCGCGCGAGCGACGGGGCGAGATCCACAACGCCGCGGTGGCCGTCGACCCGGACGGCCGGGTGTCGGTCCAGGGGAAGCGCTACCTTCCCACGTTCGGCCCGTTCGAGGAGGGGGTGCTCTTCACGCCGACCGACGAGAGCCGCCCGGTCCGGCTCGGGGGGTCGTCGGTCGGCCTCGAGGTCTGCTACGACGTCTTCTTCCCCGAGGTCTCCCGGCAGCTCGCCCTCGCGGGCGCGGAGCTCCTCGTGAACGTCTCCGCCTCGCCGACCACGAGCCGGCGCCTGTTCGACAAGCTCCTGCCCGCCCGGGCGGTCGAGAACGCGTTCCCGGTCGTCTACGTCAACCGCGTCGGCGTCGAAGACGGGGTCGTCTTCGGCGGAGGGTCGGGCGCGTGGGACGCTCGCGGCGAGCCGATCGCGACGACCCCGGTCGACCTCCCGTCGCGCGGCGTCGACGAGCGGCTCGTCGTGGTCGAGCTCGACCCCGGCGAGTCCGGTCGCTGGCGGCCGTTCCGACCGGTCCTCCGGGACGTCGCGAGCCGGCCCGCGACCGGCCCGGGGCCGGCCGGATAGGTCCGCACCGTTCGACTCGAACGCGGCTCTTATAGAGGTCGCCGCCCCGGTGGAGGACGGTGCCGCCGCCGACCATCGCGCAACAGCTCGCCGCGAAGCAGCGCGAGATCTCCGTCGCCGAGTTCTTCGAGCGGAACCGCCAGATCCTCGGCTTCGACAACCTGCAGCGCGCGCTCCTGACGACCGTCAAGGAGGCGGTCGACAACGGCCTCGACGCGTGCGGCGACGCGGGCCTCCTTCCCGAGGTCCAGGTCGAGATCGCGAAGGAGGGCGAGGACCGGTTCCGCGTCGCGGTCACCGACAACGGTCCGGGGATCCTCCGCCGCGAGATCCCGAACGTCTTCGCCCGTCTCCTGTACGGCTCGCGGTTCCACGCGAACCGGCAGGCGCGCGGCCAGCAGGGGATCGGGATCTCCGCCGCGGTGCTCTATGCGAACCTGACGACCGCCCGCCCCGTGAAGGTCGTCTCGAAGGTCGCGGAAGAGGAGGTCGCCCACGTCCTCGAGCTCTCGATCGACACCCAGAAGAACCAGCCGCGGGTCGTCTCCGACGACCTCCTCGTCTGGGACCGGCCCTCCGGGACCCGGGTCGAGCTCCTGCTAAAGGCCCGGTACATCCGCGGCCGACAGTCCGCCTACGAGTACCTGCGGGGCACCGCGATCGTCAACCCGCACGCGCGGATCCTCCTGACCGAACCGGACGGGACGCGGATCACCTTCGAGCGGGCGACCACCGAGCTGCCGCCGGCCTGCCACGAGACCCCGCCCCACCCGTTCGGCCTCGAGCTCGGGGAGCTCGGCTACTACCTCAAGGCCTCGAAACGACCGACCGTCCTCGAGTTCCTGACGAAGGACCTTCAGGGGGTGAGCCTCCGGACGGCGAAGGAGGTCGTCACCGCGGCCGGGGTGAAGGGCAGCGACGCGCCCGGGACCGTGCTCGGCGAGCCGCAGGAACGTCTTCTCGCGGCGCTTCGCGACGCCCCGCTCGTCGCGCCGTCGGCCGAGGGACTCTCCCCGATCGGCGCCCTCCTGATCAAACGCGGGCTCCGCAACGTCCTTGGCGACCTCCGTCCGGAGTTCTTCGCCCCGCCGGTGAGCCGCCCTCCGAAGGTGCGGGGGGGCTTCCCGTTCATGGTCGAGGTCGGTCTCGTCTACGGAGGAGGGCTCCCGGCCGACCAGGCCGTCCAGGTGCTCCGGTTCGCGAACCGGGTCCCGCTCTTGTTCCAGCAGGGCGCCTGCGCCATCACGAACGCGATCTCCAACCTCGACTGGCGCCGGTACGGTCTCGAGCAGAAGGGGGGCTCGGGCCTCCCGATCGGTCCCGCGCTGATCCTCGTGCACGTCGCCTCGACGAAGGTGCCGTTCACGAGCGAGGCGAAGGAGGCGATCGCCGAGGACCCCGAGATCGACAAGGAGGTCACGCTCGCCCTCCAGTCGGCCGCCCGCCACCTGCGCACGCACCTCTCGCGGAAGAGCCGCCGGGCCTTCGCGAACGAGAAGTTCGCGATCATCCAGAAGATCCTGCCGAAGCTCGCCGAGAAGACGAGCCACCTCGTCGGGAAGCCGGTGCCGGACCTCACGCCCGTGGTGACCCGCATCATGGACGTCGTCAGCCTCGAGAGCCCCGTCGTTTCCGAGCCGGCCGGGGTCCGCGTCCCGGTCGAGGTAACGAACTACACGCCCCGGGCCCGGGTCCTCGAGCTGTTCCTCGAGATGCCGCCGGACGACCTCCGCCTCGCGACGATCGACCCCGCGCCCGACGGGACGGACCCCGACCTCGGCCGGGCATGGTGGACCCTGGCGAAGCTGGCCCCGAACGGCCGCACCCGGGTGACCCTCGGATTCCCGCCGAAGACCGACCTCGACGAGAGCGACTTCGACTGGTACGTCGCGGGGGTGGACGAGGCGCACCTCCTCGGGGCGGACCCGCTGCCGGGCGATTGGGAGGTGCGGCTACCGAGGACGATCGTGGAGGCGGCCGAGCAGGCCGCCGCGGAGGAGGCGGCCGGGACCGCCGACGAGACGGAGGTGGACTACGATGCCGCCGAAGCGAGCGCGCACGCGGGCGACGAAGAGTGAGGAGGACGAGCCGCGGGTCCGGGCGGACGCCCTGCGCCCGACGGTCGACCTCGCGCGCGCGATCTACGAGCAGCTCTCGGAGGGGGAGATCCCCCGGATGCGCCTGCCGCTGCGCACGAAGCAGAACATCACCTTCCAGGCGCGCGATGGGGTCTGGAAGCTCGGGAAGGCGCTCGGCACCCGCAGCGCCCGCAAGCTCGACGGGGCGCTGATGCTCCTGCGGACGTTCTACCTCGTCGACTTCATCAACGAGATGGCCCGCGACCGGAAGACCTCGACCCTGCGCGAGCTGTACTACATCAGCGAGGGGTGGGAGGAGGGGAAGTTCCACAGCGAGGACGAGTCGAACCTCCTCATCGAGGACCTCGAGGTGCTCTGTCAGCGCCTGCGGGAGGACTTCCGGCTCCATCCGGAGGAGAACGGCGCCTCGGTCATCGGCGACCTCACGATCAAGGAGCGGAACCGCAAGGGGGTCGTCAAGCGGATCAACTGCCGGGACGACGTGGGGGACGGCGGCTATTCCCTGCCGTTCAACGTCGAGAAGGAGAAGATCGAGTTCGTCGGAACGAACGCGAAGTTCGTCATCGCGATCGAGTGCGGCGGGATGGTCGACCGCCTCGCCGAGAACAACTTCGACGAGGAGCAGGACGCGATCCTCATCCACCTGAAGGGACAACCCGCCCGCTCGACCCGCCGGTTCCTGAAGCGGCTCACCGAGGAGCTCCGCCTCCCGGTGGTCGTCTTCACCGACGGCGACCCCTGGTCGTTCCGCATCTACGCGAGCGTCGCCTTCGGCGCGATCAAGACCGCGCACCTGTCGAGCTACCTCGCGACGCCGAGCGCCGAGTTCCTCGGAGTGACGGCGTCGGACATCGAGAACTACGACCTCCCGTCGGACCAGCTCTCCGACCAGGACGTCCGTGCGCTCCAGGCGGAGCTCACCGACCCGCGGTTCGCGACGGCGGAGTGGCGGTCGGAGATCGAGCTGATGCTCAAGAACGGCAAGAAGG
>JASHYY010000218.1 GCA_030042815.1 Thermoplasmata archaeon
GGCGAGGCGCCATTCGGCGAGGAGGATCGCTCGGTCGAGCGGCTCGAGCCGGCGCTCGAGCGAGTCCGTGAACCGCTCCGCTTCCCGGGTCGACATCGGTCTCGGAGAGACCGCACCGACCGCCGGAGATATAGGGGGTGCCGTCTAAGGCCCCGCCGCCCGGGGATTGCCAAGCTTGGCCAAAGGCGCCAGATTCAGGGTCTGGTCCCGTAGGGGTTCGTGGGTTCAAATCCCTCTCCCCGCACCCCAAACGGTTTTGGCGAGAACTCCCTCGGGACTCTCGACGTCGTAGAGGGTCCGACTCCCGATGGACACGGTGCCCGGCCCGGTTCGGTTGCGGCCGGTCGATTCGGTCGACGTGACGATCCTCGTCGACAACTCCCTCGACCTCTTCCTGCGGGACGAGGCCCCCGCCGTCCGACCCCCGATCGCAGAGGATTGGACGAAGCGCCCTCAACCCTGGGCGGAGCACGGCTTCTCGGCCCTCGTCACGATCCGAGCGGACGGAGCGGAGACCCGGATCATCTACGACGCGGGTCTCACGAGCGACACCCTCTCCCACAACCTCCACGCCCTCGGGGTCTCGCTCCGAGACGTCGCGTCGGTCGTCCTCTCCCACGGCCACGGCGACCACCACGGCGGGCTCGAGGGGCTGCTGCGGGCGGTCGGGCGAAAGCGCCTTCCGCTGATCCTCCACCCCGACGCGTGGCGGACGCGGAAGATCGTCTTCCCCACCGGCGCCGAGGCGAACCTGCCGCCCCCCGACCGGGCGATGCTGGCCGCGGCGGACGTCGACGTTCTCGAGAGGGAGGGACCCTCCTACCTGTTCGGGGAGACCGCCCTGGTCTCGGGTCGGGTCGAGCGGGTGACGGAGTTCGAGAGGGGCTTCCCGATCCAGTGGGCCCGAGGCGCCAGCGGCTGGGAGCCCGACCCGATGGTCTGGGACGACCAGTACCTGGCCTGCCATGTGAGGGGGAAAGGGCTCGTGGTGGTCTCGGGCTGCGGCCACGCCGGCGTGATCAACATCCTGCGGAGCGCCCAGCGGTCGACCGGCGTCGGTCGGGTCCATGCCGCCCTGGGGGGATTCCACCTCACCGGACCGCTCTTCGAGCCGGTGATCCCGCCCACGGTGGCGGAGCTCGAGAAGCTCCGCCCGGACTTCCTCGTGCCCGGCCACTGCACCGGCTGGAAGGCGCGCCAGGAGCTCGGGCGCCGGTTGCCCAAGGCCTACCTCGAGTCGAGCGTCGGCACCCGGTTCCACTTCGGGTAGGGCGGTGCCCCGGGCGGGTTTCGATAGCTTAAGGTTCGAACCGCGTTGGACCGAAAGTGGCCTCGTTCGACCTCACCACGTGGGCGGCGCTGGTCGGGACCTGGGTCCTCGTGGTCGGGACCCTCGTCTTCGCCTACTGGCAGCTCCGGCAGACCCAGCGCCTGCACTCGGCCACGACGCTCCTCGACCTCCGGGAGCGCTTCTACGGCCCCCGACACCTGGCGGCCCGGCGCGAGCTGAGCACCTGGCTCCTCGCGCCGCAGCGGGGAGAGGAGCCCGAGAACTGGGAGGTCGCGCTGTTCTTCCAGCTGATCGGCTCGCTCACCCACACCCGCGCCCTCGACCGCCGCGCGGTCTGGCACGCGTTCGGCACCTGGGTCACGTCCTACTACGTCTTCATGACCCAGCCGGAGGACCTCCTCCTCCGGTGGCGACGCGAGACGAACGACCCGCTCGTCTTCGCCGAGTTCGAGTGGCTCGCGAAGACGATGATCGAGCTCGACCGGCGGGCGAGCCACGGACCTCGGCACGAGCGGGCCTCGACCGACGACGCGCGCTACGTGCTCGAGGGCGAGTCGCACCTCCCCGGCGGTCCGGCCGTCCCCGCGCCCTGAGCCCGCCGAGCCCCTCTCCGGGACGAAGGCGCCTCGCGTGTCCGCGTCCCTAAATAGCGCGGCGGGGTCCGAGCGCCCGTGCCGCGGGCCGCGCGCCGTCGTCCGCATCCGCCGCCCACGAGGGCGCAGGCGATGCGCGCGTTCGCGATCGAGCCGGCGGCCCGTTCCGCGCCGAAGGTCGACCTGGCCGAGGACCCCCACGCGCACGTCGTCTGCCGCGTCTGCGGCCGGATCCAGCGGATCGAGCTCTCCGAGCTCGACCGGCACGTCCTGACCGAGCTCGCCGGCCGGCACCCGGACGGCTGGAGCGTGGACGGGGTCGCGTTCTCCCTGACCGGCGCCTGTCAGCGCTGCCGCGAGGGCCCGTCGGCCCGGTGACCCTCGCGGCCCGGTCGCTCGAGCGATGACCGGATTCTTCACGGCGCCCCGGATCGCCTGGGGGCCGGGCGCGGTCGAGCAGCTGAGCGGGCTCGCGGCGCGCCGCGTCGTGGTGGTCGTCGACCCGACGGTCGCCCGGGCGGGCGGCCACCGGCGGGTCGTCGAGGAGCTCGCGAAGACCGACACGGGGGTCGAGGTCGTGGACGACCTCGCCGCGCCGGACCGGCGGGAGGAGCTCGACCGGCTCGTCGCCCGCCTCGCGGCCGCGGGGCCGGACTGGGTCGTCGCGGTCGGCGGGGGCCGGCTGATCGACGGGGTCAAGGCGGCCCGGCTCCTCTCCGAGCTCCCCGCGACCGGCGGGGACGGCACGACCCCGCTCCTCGACGTTCCCGAGCCGCCGCGGGCGCGCGTCGTCGCCATCCCGACCACGAGCGGCAGCGGCAGCGAGGCGAGCTGGACGTGCGACCTCCTGTCCGCGGACGGGCGGCCGGTCGAGCTCGCCCACCGGAGCCTCGTGCCGGACTGGGCGCTACTCGACCCCGAGTTCGCCCACGCGCTGCCGGCGGACCGGCGCCTCGACGGGGCGCTCGAGTCGGCGGTGCAGGCGCTCGAGGCCTACCTCTCGGCCTGGTCGAACCCGTTCTCGGACGCGTTCGCGGTCGACGCGCTCGCCGCCGTCCTCGAGCGGCTGCCGCACGCGCTGCGCTGGAGCGACGACCCGGACGCGAAGGCCGCGCTCCACTTCGCGGCGACCGGCGCGGGCCTCGCGGCGTCGAACGCCCAGCGGGGGCTCGCCCATGCCCTCGCCCGGGCGCTCGTCGGCCCGACCGGCCTCTCCTACGGCCGGCTCCTCGGCGTCGTCGTCCTCCCGGTCCTCGAGTTCGACCGGCCGTCGTGCCGCGACCGGCTCGAGGCGCTCACGACGGCGGTCGTGCGCGGGGAGGCCGCGAACCGGGTGCCGCTCCCGGCGCGGTTCCAGCGCCTCGCCGACACGTTCCGCCTCCCGACCGACCTCGCGGCGGCCGGCGTCGACCCCGGCCGCCTCGCGGCCGAGCGCGAGCGAATCGTCGCGGACGTGCTCCGCTCGCCCGCGGTCCTCGCGAATCCCCGCGTGCCGTCGCGCGCGGACGTCGAACGCCTGCTCGACGCGGTCGCCGGAAAAGCCCGGCCGGCCTGAGCGGGGTCCCGGGTCAGTCCGCGGCGACGGCCGCCGCCTTGCCGCCCGTCGGCGGCGCCGGGACCTCGGCCCTCGGCGCGGACTCGACGGCCCGGTTGATCGCGATCTCGCCGAGGTCGCTCGCGTAGAACGCCGATCGCTCGAGGCTCTCGAGGATGTAGGCGAGGCCGACCGCGAGCCGTCCGCGCTTCGAGGTGAGCTCGTGGAGGACGTGGTCGCGCTCGCGCGTGACCTCCTTCGCCGTGTCGATGACCTCGTTCGCCTTCGCGATGTCGCGCGTGTCGAGGCTGTCGAGCGCGTCCTCGAGCGCGGTCGCGGCGGTCTTCGCCATCCGGTCGAGCTCGGTGACGAGGCGCTCGGGGGTCGGCTCGCGCCCGAGGATCGGCACGGTCTCGGCGATGCGGACCGCGTGGTCCGCGATCCGCTCGAGCACGCGGGAGGCGAGGAGGTACGTCGAGCACTCCGGCAGCGACAGCTCGAGCGTCGCGAGGATCCGCGCGTCGCGCAGCGCGCTCGTCACCTGCTTTTCGAGGAACCAGTGGAGGCGGTCGACCTCCCAGTCGCGGTCGATGACGTCCTTCGCGATCGACGCGTCGCGGCTCCGGAACGCCGCCATCGCGTCCGAGTGCATCGAGCGGACCATCTGGTGCTCCCGCCGGATGATGGACGGGATCGGCAGCGGGTTCGCCCCGACGACGTCCTGGAGGATCACCGACTCGGCGGTCTCTTCCAGGATCTCGGGACCGATCATCCGCTGGGCGAAGTTGCGGATCACCTCGCGCGTCCGCGGGCTCATCCGGCCCGGCGTCCGGACCTCGAGGAGGGGGTAGCCCGCGATGTACTCGGCGATCAACCGACGGAACAGGTGCTCGGTCTGCATGTCGTTCGTGACGTCGACCACCCGGCGCTCGGCGGCGGCCGGACCGGCCGACTCGGCGAAGACCGTGAGCGACCCGTCCGCCCGGGGCGTGAACAGCAGCACGTCGCCCGGGCTCAACCCCCGGGCCGTGACCCAGTTCTTCGGGAGCGAGATGATATACGTCGACCCACCGGTCTTCTGGATCCGTCGTCCGTGGAACCCGCCGCTACTCCGCATTTTCGGTAGGTGGGGCGAGCCACTATTGTCTATATAGCATGCGTTGCGACTCCGCCTTTCCGACGGCCCGACCGTACCCGGTCGGCGCCCGGGCGGCACCGTAAATACCCCGCGGCGGGGTGGCCGCCGCCGTTCGATATGGGACCTGCGCCGCCGCGACGATTCCTCTTCCGCGGGCGCGCGGTCGAGGCGCGGCCGGGCGAGACGCTGCTCGCGGCGGTCGCGCGCGGCCGGGGCCCCGTCCTCGAGCGCTCGATCCGCTACCACCGCCCGCGCGGCGCGTTCTGCGGCGTGGGGCAGTGCACGGGATGCCTCCTGCGGGTG